>CALEOQ010000420.1 GCA_937910255.1 uncultured Caulobacteraceae bacterium
TGGCGTTAAGGTGCGTGGTGCGTGTGTAGCAGGGGGTTGGCGGGCGAACGCCGATACAGTGTGTGGAGAGGGAGGGGGGGGGGGGAGGGGTGTGGGTTGGTTTTTTTTTTAATGATACGGCGACCACCGAGATCTACACTCTTTCCCTACACGACGCTCTTCCGATCTAAATCCGGCGAGACCTTCTGGGCCGACGCCGATCTTCGCGCGGTCTCGGCAGAGGATGGCTCGGCCGAGGGCTTTGTGCTCACCCTGGTGGACGTCACGGCCAGTCGGGAAGAGCAGCGCCGTTCAGAAGCCGCCTCCAGCGCCCTGCGCGACGCCGCGCGCCTGGCCGGCCTGGGCGGTTGGGAGATCGATTTTCTGAGGGGCGAGATCCGCTACACCGAAGAACTCCGCGCCATGATGGGGCATGTCGTCGAGGCCGATTCATTCCGCGCGGCCATGGATGTCTATCTGCCCGAACATCGCGACACTGTGCTGGCCGCCCTGGTCGAGACGGCCCAGAACGGCACGCGCATGGACTTCGAAGCCGAGGCCATGACGGCGGCGGGCGCCCGCATCTGGTTGCGGGTCATGGGGGCGGCCGAGATCGTCGACGGGGTCTGCGTCGCCATCCGCGGGGCCAGCCAGGACATCACCACCACCCGCAACGCCCTGGCCGATCTGCGATCGTCCGAAGGCTTCGCCCGCGGGGTCATCGACGGCATCGCCGCCATGGTGGCCGTCATCGACGCCGACGGACATCTGGTGGAAGCCAACCGCACATTCCGCGAGACGGGCGCCGCCATTCGGGACCGGGATGACTACCCGATGGACCGGAGCATGTTCGATATCTTCAAGGGCCTGCCCGGCGGCCACGGGCGCGCCCTGGAGCGCGGCGTGCGCGGCGTGCTGGCCGGCGAGCGTGAGACCTTCATCAGGGCCTATGAAGCCAAGGGCGGCGAATGGTTCCGCCTCAGCGCGTCTCGGTTCAGGGGCGACGGTCCGGTGCGGGCGGTGCTCTTCACCCAGTCGGTCGCCGACCTCAAGCGCTCCGAGCGCCGGTTGCGGACGCTGAACGCCAATCTGAAGCGCGCCCGCGACCAGGCCGATGCGGCCAATGTGGCCAAGAGCGCCTTCCTCGCCACCATGGGCCACGAGATCCGCACGCCTTTGAACGGCGTGCTGGGCATGGCCCAGGCCATGGCGCGGGACGAACTGCCGGAGGCGCAGCGCGAACGCCTGGCGGTGATCCGGCAGGCGGGGGAGACCCTGCTGGTCCTGTTGAACGATCTTCTGGACCTGTCGAGGATTGAGGCCGGGCGCCTGGAGCTTGAAGACGGCCTGGTGGACATCGTGCGGATCGCCGAAGGCACACAGGCGACCTTCACCACCCTGGCGGCCGAAAAGGATCTCTATTTCTGCCTTGAGGTCGAGGAGTCCGCCCGGGGCTATTGGCGCGGCGACCCGACCCGGGTGCGGCAGGTGCTTTATAACGTCGTCTCGAACGCCGTGAAGTTCACGGCGCGGGGATCGGTGCAGGTCAATGTCGCGCGCAAGGGCGCCCACCTCGTCCTCAACGTCACCGACACCGGGCCTGGGATTGCCCCAGACCGGCTGGAGACCCTGTTCGACAAGTTCGTTCAGGCCGACGCCTCGACGACCCGCAAGTTCGGCGGCTCGGGCCTCGGTCTGGCGATCTGCCGGGAGCTCTGTGGCCTCATGGGCGGGACGATCACCGTCCAGAGCGTGGTGGACCAGGGATCCAGCTTCACGGTCCGTCTCCCCCTGCCCCCCACAGACGCGCCAGAGCCCGCCCCGCCGCAGGCGGGTCCGCTCGGCCTCACGGCCCCTGAGGGGCGGCTGATCCGGGTGCTGGCCGCCGAAGACAATCCCATGAACCAGCTGGTTCTGAAGACCCTGCTGTCGCCGATGATGATCGACCTGCACATCGTCGACGACGGCGAGCGGGCGGTCGAAGCCTGGGCCGACAGCGCCTGGGACGTCATCCTGATGGATGTGCAGATGCCGAGGATGGACGGGCCGACCGCCGCCCGCGCCATCCGCGCGCGGGAAGAGGCCGAAGGGCGAGCGCGGACGCCGATCATCGCCCTGACGGCCAACGCCATGTCGCATCATGAAAAGGAATATCTCGACGCCGGCATGGACGCCTTGACGCCCAAGCCCATCGAGCTGGAGCGCCTGCTGGGCGCCCTTGACGCCGTTCTCAGCCCCAGCAGCGAGCCCTAGCCATGCCGGACTGGGCGCGGCTGATCTATCTCCTGCTGCTCCTGGTGCTGCTGGCGCCGGCAGGCATCGCGATCATCCGACGCTGGATGAACCGGCGATAAGCCTTAGACCGCGTTCCGATAAGTGGGACCGGTAATCGGACAAACGCGCTCAAGACTTGGAGTTTAGAGCCTGATTCAACGATCGGACGCTTCCGTCTGATCCCATCAGGCTCTAGCCGCAGCGCACTTCTTTGATCAGCCCGGTCTCGGCGTCATAGAAGAAGTTCAGGCGCCGCGGATGGAAGTCCATGGTCACCGGGCAGGTCGTGCAGGCCACACGCTGCAGTCCAGGATTCACCGGCACCGGAATTTCGCTGCGATGGCGGCCGACCAGGCGCTGGGCCTGCGCCGCGCCACATTGGTCGGCAGGTTCGCTCGGCGGGGCCGGGCGTGGAGTGGCGGGCTGCTCCGGCGGCGGCGCGGGCGCGGGCTCGCTGGCGCAGGAGGCCAGGAGGAGCCCCGCGGCCATCGCCAGGATGAGATTACGTGTCATGCCTGTTTCTCCCAACCTCGGGCCAACTGCCGCCAGTAGCTCACCGGCAGCCCCTGCTTCTTGATAGCGCCCCATTGCGCCCGTGCTGTGGCGAGGGCGGCCTCATCACGGCCATCGAACAACACGATGCACCGGACAAACCCGTCAAGCACGCCCGCATCGGCGCCGTCGAGCAGGAAAACCACATCGGCGCTGTTGAGGTTGTCCATTCCTGTGGTCAACAGCACCGGCTGGGCGGCGGCATGCGGCTCATCGGCTCCCCCATGCGGCAGGAAGCTGTCGTCCCGATAGGCCCAGAGCCAGCCGTCCAGATGCTCCAGGCGTTCAGCCAGACGCGAGCGGACCAGGGCCTTCCAGTTGCGGGCCAGGGTCTTCTCCAGGAGATCGGGCAGCACCTGATCGAGGCCCGAACGCTCCAGATGATAGAACCAGACCTCGCAGGGAGCCTCAGCCATGGGCGTCCTGCGCAATCTCGCGCCCCAGGGCCTGGACCATGCCCGCCACCTCCAGCGGCGCCGTGAGCGGCGAGAGATGATTGAGCTGTAGCCGCCGGGCCCGCCAGCCCATGCGTCGCGCCGCTTCGGCCTGATCCTCATAGGCGCCGCTGAGCTGCAGATATCCGCCGGGCCCCGCCAACGCCCCAGGCGGCGCACGCTCTTCGAAATAGGCCAGCGGCAGGGGCCCAAGCTCAGTCAGCAGCGCGGCCCGCAGGGCAGGCTCCGGAACGAGCCGCTCCAGCGCGCCGGGGGGCCACCAGGCGTCCCAGGACGGAAGCTCCCCGCCCTGCGAACCCAGGGTCAGATCCTGCCGAAGCGCCGGCGGCGCGGTGTCCAGCCAGCTGAGGCCGGGGTGCGGCAGGATGGCGTCCACAAGAATGGTCCCGACGACTGGAATGCTCAGCGCCTGGGCCGTCGCCGGCACGAGCGCCCCGGCGCCGCTGTGGGCCACGAGGATCACCGGATCGTCGCCGCGCCCCTCAATGGTCCGGGCCATGGCCTTGGCCAGGCTCGCGTAGAAATCGCCGTCCACCTCGGCCAGAGGCGTCCAGGCAGGCGCCTCGGCGGCCAGGCCTCGGTCGGCCAGCGCCGCCGCCACGCCCTGCCAGGTCAAAGGACCCAGCAGGGGGCTATGGAGCAGGACGAGCCTCACCGCGGTCTCCTCAAATCGCGCCGCGCGATCCGATCAGCCCTCGTACTTGTCGGCGACCATGCGGTTGAGCAGGCGAACGCCATAGCCGGTGGCGCCTTCGGGGCTGGTCGGGATGCTGGAGGGCTTCTTCCAGGCGGTGGAGGCGATGTCCATGTGCGCCCAGGGCAGGCCATTGACGAACCGCTGCAGGAAGAGCGCCGCGGTGATCGAGCCGCCAGGACGGCCGCCGGTGTTCTTCACATCGGCGATCATGCTGTCGATCTGCTTGTCGTAGGCGGCCGGCAGCGGCATCCGCCACAGGGGCTCGGCCTCGGTCTTGGAGGCGGCCACGAGGTTGTCGGCCAGCTCGTCATTGTTGGAGAAGACGCCGGCATAGTCGTTGCCCAGGCTGATGATGATCGCCCCGGTCAGGGTGGCCAGGTCGACCATGAACTTCGGCTTGAAGCGGTCCTGGCAGTACCAGAGGGCGTCGGCGAGCACGAGGCGGCCCTCGGCGTCGGTGTTGATGATCTCGATGGTCTGGCCAGACATGCTGGTGACCACGTCGCCGGGGCGCTGGGCGTCGCCGTCCGGCATGTTCTCCACCAGGCCGAGAACGCCCACGGCGTTGACCTTAGCCTTGCGGCCGGCCAGCACGTGCATGAGGCCGGCCACCGCGGCGGCGCCGCCCATGTCCCACTTCATATCTTCCATGCCGTCGGCCGGCTTCAGCGAGATGCCGCCGGTGTCGAAACAGACGCCCTTGCCGACGAAGGCGATGGGCTGGGCCGCAGGATCGGCCCCGCCGTTCCAGCGCATGATGGCCAGCTGGCTGTCCTTGCGGCTTCCGCGGCCGACGCCCAGCAGCGAGCCCATGCCGAGCTTTTCCATCTCGGCCTCGCCGAGGATCTCCACCTCCAGACCCAGGCTCTCGAGCCCCTTCACCCGGCGGGCGAATTCGGCCGGATAGAGGACGTTCGGCGGTTCAGACACCAGGTCGCGGGCGAAGGAAATGGCGTCGGCCAGGGCCGTCTGCTCGACATAGGCGCCCTGGGCGGCCGAGGCGTCGGCGCTGACGATCTCGGCCTTGACGATCGAGGGCTTCTTCTCGGCCGGCTCCTTGGTGCGATAGCGGTCGAAGCGGTAGGCGGCCAGGCGCAGGCCGAGCGCGGCCCGCTCCGGCTTGCCGGCGGTCGGGTCGGCGAAAGCGACGCGCAGGACGGTGAGTCCCGAGAGCTTGACCGCGTGGTAGGCGTTGGCGGCCGCATGCTCGGCGCCAACCTCGTCGAAGGCCTCGCGCTTGCCGGCGCCCACCAGCACGATCCGCGCCGCCGCATGGCCGGCCGGGGCCGTCAAATCCAGAACCTGCCCCTTGGCGCCGGTGAAGCGCCCTTGCGCCAGGGCGCGGCCCACCACACCTCCGGCCTGCTGGTCAGCCTCGCCGACCGCCCCGGAAAGGACAGAACCTTCAAAGACGATGAGGGCGAGCGCCGTCTTTTCGGCGATCTCGGAACCGGGCGTGACGAATTGGATGTCCATGCGAATTCTCTACAAAAGCAAAGCTGAAGGCGCTCCGCCGCCAGGGCGCCCAGACTGGCGTCTCCTGCGGCGGTTGTGTGGCGCAGCAACGCATGGTTTAGAACAGCTTCGCGCCAAGGGCGCGCCAAATCACGCCGGCGACGCCTTTTTTTCATGCGCCTGATCGATCGATATCTGCTGCGCCAACTGCTGGGTCCCACCCTGCTGGCGGCGCTTGCCTTGAGCTCGGTGGCCCTGCTCAGCCAGAGCCTGTCGGCGCTTGATGTGATCATCAACCAGCGCCAGAGCGCAGGCGTCTTCCTGAAGATCACGCTGCTGGCCATGCCGCAACTGATCAACATGGTCATGCCCATCGCCCTGTTCGTGGCCGCCCTGGTGGCGCTCAACAGGCTGCAGAGCGAGCAGGAACTGGTCGTCTGTTATGCAGGCGGCATGAGCCGCTGGCGGGTGATCGCCCCGCCGATGCGGCTGGCTGCGGTGATCGCCCTGGGCGCCCTGGTGCTGAATCTCTTTGTCCAGCCGGCCGCGTTCCGCGAACTGCGCGAGACGCTGTTCGACGTGCGCACCGACCTGGCCGCCACCCTGGTGCGTGAGGGCGAGTTCACCGAGCCGGCGCCGGGCCTGACCGTCTATGCGCAGAGCGTCGACAGCCGCGGGGGGATGGGCAACCTCTTCATCCACGTGGCCGAAACCGACGGGATGGCCACCACCTACACCGCCGACGAGGGCCGACTGGCGACCCGCGCCGGCGCGCCCGTGCTGGTCATGTCCCGAGGCTCGACCCAGGAATTCAGCGAGACCGGGGTCCTGAACTATCTGACCTTCGACGAATACATCTTCGACCTCAGCCCGCTGATCGCGTCCGAGGAACTCGTCCACTACAAGCCCTCCGACCGCTACCTCCACGAACTGTTTTTCCCCGACCTCACCCAGGACTGGGAACAGCGCAATCGCCTGGACATGCTGGCCGAGGGGCACGCCCGGCTGTCCAGCCCGCTCTACAACATCGCCTTCATGGCCATGGCGCTGGCCGCCATCCTGGGCGGCGGCTATGACCGGATGGGCTACGGGCGGCGGATCGCCTGGGCCGGGGCGGCGGCGGCCGTCACCCGGATCCTGGGCTTCTTCGTCCAGGCCGCCAGCGAGTCCAACGCCTGGCTGAACCTGCTCCAGTACGCCATTCCCCTGGCGGCCATGGCCCTGGCCCTGCGCAGTGTCTTCCGTCAGAAGGTGTCGCGCTTCATCGACATGCGAAACCGACCCAACCGGATCGCCCGCCGGGGGGCCGTCTGATGCGATTTGGTCGGATCGAGGCCTATGTGCTGGGCCGCAGCCTGCTCAGCGTCGGGGTCGCCCTGGCCGTCATCTCGGCGGTCATTCTGCTGGTGCAGTTCGTCGAGCTTTCCCGCTCTGTGGGCGTGCGGGCCGAGGTCAGCGTCAGCCAGCTCTTCGGCCTCACCGCCCTGGGCATGCCGTCCCTGATCCTGGTGCTCTTGCCGTTCGTCTTCCTGTTCGGCTGCATGTCGGCCTATGTCAGCCTCAACCGGCGCAGCGAACTGGTGGCCATGCGCGCCGCGGGCGTCTCGGCCTGGCGGTTCATCCTGCCCACGGCGGCGGCGGCGGCCGTGGTCGGCGTGATCACCGTGACCCTGCTCAATCCCCTGGCGGCGGCTTCGAACGCCCGGTTCGCCAGCGAACGCGCCCGGGTCATGGACAATTATCTCGTCGATGCGCCACAGGATGTCTGGCTGCGCCAGGGCGACGAACGCAGCCAGATCGTGATCCACGCCCGCGATCGGGAGATTGTCGACGGATCGGTCGTGCTCCGAGGCGTCTCGCTGTTCGTCTACCAGAAGGACGAGGCCGGCACGCCGCAGTTCACCCGCCGGCTGGAGGCCGCGGAGGCTCGGCTTCTGCCCGGCTTCTGGCGCCTGACCGACGTGCGCGAAGCCGCCGCCGGCGAAAGCTCCGTGCGCTCCGAAAGCCTGTCTCTCCGCGCCAGCCTCGAAAGCGAATCGGCCATGGAGCGGTTCGCCTCCCCTGAGGCCATCGCCTTCTGGCGGCTGCCGGCGGCCATCCGCACGACCGAGCAGGCCGGCTTCAGCGCCAGCCGGTACCAGCTTCGGTTTCATCAGCTTCTGGCCACGCCGGTGCTGTTCGCCGCCATGACCATACTGGCCGCGGCCTTCTCCCTGCGCCTGGTCCGCCTGGGCGGATTGGCAGGCCTGGCCGGGGCAGGCGTGGGCCTGGGCTTCGTCTTCTTCTTCCTGAACGAGTTCGCCGGCGCCCTGGCCAATGCCGACGTCATTCCCCTGGCTGCGGCGGCCTGGGCGCCGCCGGTGATCGCCCTCCTGTCGGGGGTCACGCTGCTCTGCTACACCGAAGACGGTTGAAACACGCCGCCACGCCGCTATTCCCTGCGCACGGGGCGCGGCAAGAAGGGATTCACGCTTGAAGACGTCACCTCGGCGCGTATCGCTCGCCTCGGTCAAGCGCAGCCTCCTGGCCGGGGCGGCGGTGGCCTGCCTGTGCGCCGGCGCAGCGGCCGGTCAAACGGCGGATGAGACCCTGGCCGACACGACGGAGACGGAGGCGCCTGCCCGGGGCCCCGACGGCCTGCTGCCTGGCTCCATCTATATGGAGGCCGACTCCATGGTGCGCGACGACAGCCGGGAGCGGACGACCGCCACCGGCCAGGTCGAAGCCCGCTACGACCGTCGCAATCTGCGCGCCGACGCCCTGGTCTATGATGAGGCCGAGGGCCTGCTGGAAGCCTCCAATGTCGAGATCTTCAACCCCGACGGCAGCGTGGAGTTCGCCCGGGAGATCGTGCTCGACGATGAGATGAAGGCCGGGGTCGCCCGCGGCTTCTCCGCCCGCCTGCCGATGAACGTCAAACTGGCGGCGGCCAGCGCAGTCCGGCGCAACGAGAACGTCAACGAGCTGAACCGGGCGATCTACACCCCTTGCGACATCTGCGCCGACAACACCGACAAGACGCCGACCTGGTCGATTCAGGCCGACAAGGTGGTCCAGGATCGTGAGCGCCAACTGGTCTATTATCGCGGCGCGGTGTTCCGCCTGTTCGGCGCGCCCGTCCTCTATCTGCCGCTCTTCTGGCATCCCGATCCGACCGCCGAGCGAAAGTCAGGCCTGCTGACCCCGGTCATCTCGGCCTCGGATCGGCGGGGGTTTTCGTATGAGCAGCCCTATCTGTTCGTCCTGTCGCCCTATTCCGATCTGACCGTCAGCCCCCAGGTCAACGCCAAGGTCGCGCCCTTCCTCAACGCCCGCTACCGCAAGCGCTTCTATTCGGGAGATATCGACGTTCGTGGGGGCTATACCTACGCCCAGGACTTCGACAGCGATGGTCGGTTCGGTGAGCGGACGTCGCGCAGCTACATCCTGGCCCGGGGCGCCTTCGCCATCGACCAGAACTGGGAGTGGGGCTTCACCGCCGAGCGGGCCTCTGAGGACCTGCTGTTCGACAAGTACGAGATCGGCGACGTCTTCCAGTCCCGCGGCCCTTACATCGCCGATGACCGCCGACTGATCTCGCAGATCTATGCGATCCGCCAGGACGATAATTCCTACCTCTCCACAGCCGCCCTGGACATTCAGGGCCTGCGCCCGGGGGACGATGACGCCACCTTCCCGACCGTCGCCCCGGTGATCGAGGGGCGTTGGTCGCCTGACGCCCGCGTGGTCGGCGGTCGGGTGAACCTGCAACTGGACGCCGTCGCCCTGGAGCGGGACCGGTCGCCTTCGAGCACCACCCTTGTGAACCTCCCTGGCCTGGATAGCCGCCGGGTGATCGGCCAGGCGGACTGGCGCGCCAACTACATCCTGGCCGGAGGCGCGCGCGTTCAGCCCTTCGTCAATCTCCGGGCCGACGCCTACAGCCTCGGCGACGTTCCGTCCGAAAACTACGGCGGCAAGACCGAGACCCGCGGCATGGTCACGGCCGGCGTTGATCTTAGCTGGCCTTTCTACCGCCGATTCAATGACAAGACCGTGGTTCTTGAACCCCTGATTCAAGTCGCAGCCTCGCCGCGGCCCAATCAGATCCAGGTAGATGTCGACGCCAATGGCGACCCTGTCTATCTGGACGAGGACAGCTTGGCCTTCGAGTTCGACGAGACCAATCTCTTCCTGGCCGACAAGTTTCCGGGCTTCGACCTCATGGAGGGCGGACTGCGGGCCAGCGTGGCGGGCCGGGCCAGCGTGCTCTGGGATGACGGCCGGCGCGCCAGCGTCCTGATCGGCCGGAGCTTCCGGGACTCCGAGGAGCAGGCCTTCTCGACCCGCACGGGCCTTCGCGACACCGCCTCCGACTGGATCGTCGCGGCCGAGGCCCAGCCGATCCGCGGCCTGTCGGTGTTCAGCCGCGCCCGCCTCGACGGCGAGAGCCTGGACGTCCGCCGGGCCGAATCCGGGGCCAACCTGGCCATGGCCCGAGGGTCGGGTTTCTTCCGCTATCTCTGGGATGATCTCGACATCAACGGCGTAAAGCGCGGGAATCTCGACCTGGGCGGCGAAGTGTTCCTGACCAAGAACTGGGGCCTCACCGCCTATGGCAATCGCGACATGGTGCAGGACGCCTGGGTGGTGCGCGACATCGGCCTAGTCTATCGGGACGAATGTACGCGGATCGACGTCATCTATCGTCGCGAGGACACGGTCATAGGCCGCCTAGGCCCCAGCGAGTCGGTCGCCGTGCGCCTAACCCTCGCCACATTGGGCGAACCTATCTATGCCAACTAGGATCAGCGGCGCTTCAAGCCGCCACGAAGGAATGACCCAAGCGATGTTTTCTGCGCGTTCAGTCCGCGGCCGAGCGGCCTGCGGCGTCGCCCTTGCGGCCCTTCTGGCGGCCGCCGCTCCCTCCAGCGTGGCGATGGCTCAATCCTCCGAGGCCAAGGCGCCTGCCACGGCGCCCGCCGCCCCCGCCCAACCGCAGGGCATGACCGAATACGCCGCCGCCGTGGTCAATGACGAGATCATCTCGACCTATGACCTGGCCCAGCGGATGCGCCTGCTGATCGCCACCACAGGCGTCCAGCCCAGCGAACAGACCCTGCCGCAGATCCAGCAGGAGGCGCTGATCTCGCTGGTGGACGAGGCCCTGCAGTTCCAGGAACTGCGGCGCGTGGAGCAGGAGCAGAACTTCTCGATCATCGCCTCGGACGAGGATGTGGACGAGGAACTGGCTGAGATGGCCGCGGGCAACGAGATGACGCCCGAACAGTTCACCTCCATGCTCCAGAGCCAGGGCGTCCTGGCCTCCTTGCGCGAACAGCTCCGCGCCCAGGCCAGCTGGCAGCGCTGGATCCAGGGTCGCTATGGCTCGCGCCTGCGGATCGGCGACGACCAGGTGCAGGCGGTGCTCGCCCAGCAGGCCGCCCAGGCCTCGCGCCCGCAGTTCCAGGTCAGCGAAGTCTTCATCGACGCCGCTCGGGTCGGCGGCATGGACACCGCCCTGCGTGGCGGCGAGCAACTGGTCACCCAGATGCAGCAGGGCGCGCCCTTCCAGGCCGTGGCCCGCCAGTTCTCCGCCGCGCCGACCGCCGCGGCCGGCGGCGACGCCGGCTGGATCGGCCCTGGCGAAATGCCGGCCGAGGTCGAACGGGCCCTGGAACAGATGCGGCCAGGCCAGCTGTCGCAGCCGATCCCCGTCTCCGACGGGGTCTATATCGTCTATCTGCGGGACAAGCGGTCCGGCGCCGGCGCCACCTTGGTCAATCTGAAACAGGCCGCCATCGGCCTGCCGGCGGGGTCTGATCCTTCGCTGGTCGAGGCGACGCGGGCGCGGCTCATGGCGCTGCGGGCGCAGATCACCGGCTGCGGCGACCTGGAAGCCGTGGCCAACGGCCAGGAAGGCGTGGTCGCGGGCGATCTGGGTGAGGCCGAGATCGGCGATCTGGCCCCGGCCTTCCGGGCGGCGGCTGAATCGCTTGAGGTGGGGCAGCTCTCGGAGCCGATCCGCACCGATGCGGGCATGCACATCGTGGCGGTCTGCGGCAAGCGGGCCACCGGCGGCGACCAACCCACGGCCGAACTCGTGGAACGCCGGCTGTTCTTCCAGCAACTGGGTCTGATCGCCCGGCGTTATATGCGCGACCTTCGGAATTCCGCGACCATCGAGACCCGTTGAAAAATCGCCCCCTCGCCGTAAGCCTCGGCGATCCGGCCGGCATCGGCCCGGAGATCGTCTTCAAGGCCTGGAGCGCCCTTCGGCATTCAGGGCCAAGCTTTGTCGTGGTCGGCGACCTTCGCCAGGTCGCCGCAGGCTCAGGGGGTACGGCGGGGCTCGTGCGACAGGTCAGCGCCGCGGAGGACGCCACCCGCGTCTTCGAACAGGCCGTCCCGGTCATCGACATTCCCCTGCTGGAGCCGGTCGTCGCCGGTAATCCCTCGCCCCGGGCGGCCAAGGCCGTGATCGCCTGGATCGAGACCGCCGTGGGCCTGGCCCTGTCGGGCGCCGTGGGCGGGGTGGTGACGGCGCCAATCGCCAAGGAAAGCCTCTATGGCGCGGGCTTCCCCTTCCCTGGCCATACCGAGTTCCTCGGCGAGCTGACCCTGGCCCACCGCTATGACGGCGCCCGCGGGCCCATCATGATGCTGGCCGCGCCTGGCCTGCGAGTGTCCCTGGTGACGGTCCACAAGCCCCTGGCCGAGGTGCCGGCGGCCCTGAGCGTGGAGAAGATCGTCAATGCGGGCCTGGTGACGGCCCAGGCCCTGCGCCGCGACTTCGGGATCGAGCGCCCCCGCCTGGCGGTGGCCGGACTCAACCCCCATGCCGGCGAGAACGGCACGATCGGCCGCGAGGAGATCCAGATCGTCGGGCCGGCGGTACGCGCCCTGCGTGACCTGGGCGTCGAGGCCGTAGGGCCGAGCCCCGCCGACAGCCTGTTCCACGAGGCGGCGCGGGCCAAGTATGACGCCGTCCTCTGCCTCTATCACGACCAGGCCCTGATCCCGGTGAAGATGCTCGACTTCTGGGGCGGGGTGAACATCACCCTGGGCCTGCCCATCGTTCGGACATCGCCCGACCACGGCACCGCCTTCGACATCGCCGGCCGCGGCCTGGCCCGCGCCGACAGCATGATCGCCGCCATCCGCATGGCCAAAGAGATTGCTGACCGCCGGCTATGAGCGCGCTTACAGACCTGCCGCCCCTGCGTCAGAGCCTCGAGGCGCACGGCCTGATGGCCGACAAGGGCCTCGGCCAGCACTTTCTCCTCGACCTCAACATCACCCGCAAGATCGCCCGGCTGGCCGGGCCGCTTGAAGGCCTGTCGGTCATCGAGGTCGGTCCGGGTCCAGGGGGCCTGACCCGGGCGTTGTTGGAGGCGGGCGCGACCGTGACGGTCATTGAGAAAGACGCAAGATTCCTTCCGCTGCTCAATGAACTGGCTGATGTTTCTGAGGGCCAACTTCGCATCGTCATGGGCGACGCCCTCAAGGCCGATGAGGCTGACCTGGCGGCCAGCCAGGCCGTGCCGATCGTCGCCAACCTTCCCTACAATGTGGGCACCGCCCTGCTCATCAAGTGGCTGACCGGCGCCTACCGACCGGCCTCCATGACCCTGATGTTCCAGAAGGAGGTGGCCGAACGGATCGTCGCCCGACCGGGGGACGACGCCTATGGCCGCCTGGCCGTCATCGCCCAGGCGACGGCCAAGGCCAGGATCGTGATGGAGGCGCCGGCCCGGGCCTTCACCCCGCCGCCCAAGGTCGACTCCGCCGTGGTCCGCCTTGACCCGCATGAGACGCGTCCGCCCGAGCCCGTCCTCATGGCGCTGGAACGGGTCACCCAGGCCGCCTTTGGCCAGCGTCGCAAGATGCTGCGCTCGAGCCTGAAGGTCCTGGGCGGCGCCGAGCTCTGCGAAGCCGCGGGTATCGATCCCTCGCGCCGGGCCGAGACCCTGGCGTTGGAGGAGTTTCTGGGTCTGGCGGACAAGCTGCTTGAGCGCGGCTAGGTCACAAGCCTTGCCCCGGCCGGGTCGGCTCCTCTAGGACCGGGGCCATGTTCGAACTCGACCTGACCCTCAGCAGCCTCAACGACTATCCGCACCTCCAGACTCTGGCGGGCCTGGGCGCGCTGGCCTTGCTGGCCGCCATCGTCAACTGGCTGACCCACCATGTCCTGCTGCGCATCGTCCGCCGTGCGCTCAGCCTGTCGCTGAAGGACAGGTCCGAGACCGTCTTCCGCGAAGTGATGGCCCGCCTGGCCAATGTGGCGCCGGCCATCGTGATCTATCAGGGCGTTCTGGTGGTGCCCAACCTGCCGCCGGAAGCCGAGACGGTGATCCGGAACGTGGCGGCGGCCTTCATGATCCTGACGGTGATCCTGGCGCTCACCGGCGCGCTCAACCTGGTCAACGAGCTCTATTCCCGCCGCCCCGAGGCCCGGCAGCGTCCCATCAAGGGCTATATCCAGGTCGGCAAGATCATCCTCTATGCCGCCGCCGCCATTCTGGTGGTGGCCACCCTGCTCGATCGCTCGCCCCTGCTGCTGATCTCAGGCCTCGGCGCCATGGCGGCGGTCCTGCTGCTGGTGTTCAAGGACACCATCCTGTCGCTGGTCGCCTCGGTTCAGTTGACCAGCAACGACATGATCCGGGTCGGCGACTGGATCGAGATGCCGCAGTTGAACGCCAATGGCGACGTGGTCGACCTGGCCCTGCACACGGTGAAGGTCCAGAATTTCGACAAGACGATCACCGCCATTCCCACCTGGCGGCTGATCAACGAGTCCTTCGTCAACTGGCGCGGCATGCAGGAGTCCGGCGGCCGACGCATCATGCGCGCCCTCCTGCTCGATCAGACCACCATCCGGTTCCTGACCCCTGAAGAGCGCGAGGGCCTGCGCCGCTTCGCGCTGCTCGACCTCTATCTGGACGGCAAGGCCAAGGAGCTGGAGACCTGGAACGAGTCTCTGGTGCGGTCGGGTCGTGATC
Source organism: uncultured Caulobacteraceae bacterium (assembly GCA_937910255.1). Lineage (GTDB taxonomy): Bacteria > Pseudomonadota > Alphaproteobacteria > Caulobacterales > Caulobacteraceae > Phenylobacterium. The sequence continues at coordinate 14,397 of CALEOQ010000420.1, forward strand.
CGGTCAACACCCGGCGCCTGACCAATGTCGGCACCTTCCGGGCCTACATGGAAGCCTATCTCAAGGTCCATCCTGGCGTGGCCAAGGAGAAGACCCTGATGGTTCGCCAGCTGGCCCCCACCCCAGAGGGCCTCCCGGTCGAGGTCTATTGCTTCGCCAACACCGTGGATTGGAACGCCTATGAGGCGATCCAGAGCGACCTGTTCGACCACTTCCTGTCCATCTTGCCGGAGTTCGATCTGCGCCTCTTCCAGGCCCCCACGGGCCGCGACATGCGCGCCGTGGCCGAAGGCATGAGGGCCGCGCCCGAAGCTCCAAACTGAAAGACGTGAGCGCCGTTAGCTCCGGTAACCGGCGCTCACTTGTCGGAATGCGCTCTAGATCTGTTCGTCCAGCAGGGTCTGGACGAAGGTCTTCAGGCCCGGGTTGCGCACCCGCTTCTGGCGCTCGGCGTGATAGATGTGGGCGAGATCGGCGAAGGCCCGGTCGTAGTCGTCATTGATGATGACATAGTCGTAGTCCACCGCCCGCTCGATCTCCCCGTAGGCCCGTCCCAGGCGGCGCTGGATGACATCCTCGCGGTCCTGAGCGCGGGCGTGTAGCCGGCGCGACAGTTCGGCCATGCTGGGGGGCAGGATGAAGACCCGCACCACGTCGTCCGGCGCCTTCTCGGCGATCTGGGCCGCGCCCTGCCAGTCGATGTCGAACAGCACGTCCTGACCCATCCCCAGAGCCTCCATCACCGGCGCCAGGGGGCTGCCATAGCGATGCTCATGGACATTGGCCCATTCGAGGAAGGCGTCCTGCGCGATCATCTCGTCAAAGGCCGACCGGTCCACGAAGTGGTACTCGCGCCCATCCTCCTCGCCCGGCCGCGGATCGCGGGTGGTGGCGGAGATCGACAGGTTCAGGTCCGCGTGGTCGGCGACCAGCCGGCGGGACAGGGAGGTCTTGCCAGCCCCCGATGGGCTGGAAATCAGCAGCATGAGGCCGCGGCGGGGGATGGAGCTGTTGGGCATCAGGACTCGATCTGTGCGCGGCCGGAGGGATCGCGCTCTCTATTCCACATTCTGCACCTGCTCGCGAAGCTGCTCGATCACAGCCTTCAACTCCAGGCCGACGGCGGTCAGGTTGGCGAGGGCCGACTTGGAACAGAGGGTGTTGGCCTCGCGCATGAATTCCTGGGTCAGGAAGTCGAGCCGGCGCCCCACCGGACCATCGCTGGCCAACAGGTCGCGGGCTGACTCCACGTGACCAATCAGGCGGTCCAGCTCCTCGCGGACATCGACCTTCACCGCCATGGCCGCGGCCTCCTGGACGATCCGCTCTTCAAGGCCGGCCGGATCGCCGATCAGCTCGCGCATCCGGCGCTCGAACCGCGCCTTCAGCACAGCCGGCTGCTCCTCCGCCAGGACGCCGGCCTGGGCGGTTAGCTGGGCGATCTTCTCGGTCAGACCGCTAGATCGGAAGAGCACACGTCTGAACTCCAGTCACGTCGTAATCTCGTATGCCGTCTTCTGCTTGCCAAAAAAAACGACACTACACATAGCCATCTCCTCACCTGCGACC
>CALEOQ010000421.1 GCA_937910255.1 uncultured Caulobacteraceae bacterium
CTCCGGACCGGTGATCAAACTGACATGGGCCATGCTGTGCAGCTACGAGCGCTCTTAAGGACGTCCTTACGAGCACAGCATCGCCATCCACCTCACCCCGACAAGGCGGCCCCCACCGGAGGCTCACAGTCCGCCTGGATGGGAGAATGGCTTCTCGGCAGTCGCGGTGCCAGCTGGGTGAGTAGAGCCTTGGGCCGAACTGCTGGCGTCAGCGGCGTCCAGTACACTGGGAGAAGCCAGCCTTCCTCGCTCCAGTTCGCGCCGGCGCGTCCAAACTCCGCGGGCTTGGGTGCGGTGAACGCAAATTCCGTTACGCGTCCGACGAACCGGATCTCGCCCGCGATATAGGACAGCACGACATCGCCGGGGCTGGCTTCGCGCATGTTGTCGTAGAACTGGCTTCGGGCCCCGCGGGGGTTGCGCTCACTCGGCTGTTCGCGCTTGGGCGACCACAGGTATTGGCCCTCGACTTCCTGCCGGCCCGTTTGCTTGTGATTGACCCACCAAAATCGCGGCATTGCGGCAAAGCCTAGCTTGCGAGCGGCCGAACACCAAACGGCAAGAGTGGGGTGAGAGAACGAGCACCGAACGTTGCAACCCGCGGCAGAACACTATCCGCCGGAAACCAATGTCCGAGGTTGGGCCGGGAAAGGGGCGCGGGCGGCCAGCGTGTGACTTAGCGTTGGATTTATTTCTGTGCCTTGGCACCTAGGTGGCCTAGCACAACCCTTCCCGCGCGCACCATTTGGCCGACATCTTCCGCCACTGTCGGGTAAAGCGGCATGGTGCCCTCACTGGGCATATGCACGAAAAGCGGTCGATAGGTCCCTAGGCCCTCAATCTTGGCCTTAAGCGCCTCGTGCTGCTCCATGAGCTTTTCGTGGTCGCTAGCCGTCAACCCGCCGCTCCGCAGGGGCGCGAACATCTGTGCGGTCAAGTGGCGGGCTTCCGCGGCTTGTTCCTCGTTCAGGAGTGCGGGGATAACCGCCAGCGGAATGCGATGCGCAGCAGGGTTCCTACGTTCCTTCACCTCCACGCTCCAAGCGGCGACGGCCGATAGCTTGTGCGGTAGATCGCCGTACGCCTTCACGCGCGAAAATCGATGTCCGAAGAGATCGACGTGGCTGTGAGAGAGGTTCCCAGCTGCCAATCCGCCAGCTTGCTCGATGACGGCCCACGCGAAGTTGTCGAGTATGCCTCGGATGTTGATGTAGATCGTGTTGAGCGCCATCGAGGCGCGAGCTGTCTGCTCCGATGACAGCGGCGCTTTCCGCGAGACGGGGCAGATGGCAACAAGTTCTCGCATCGCGATCCAGATGTCCCCGGCCCGCCGTCCCACCCCGTAGACAAGGTGGGCGTGGAGATCTCCGCCCCAATTGCTGCCTTCCTCGATGGCGCGGGCCCGGAGGTCTTGCACGCCATCAATCACTACCCGCGCATGCATCTCCGCGGCTTCGGCGCGGAAGTAATCGTCATTGGCGGGGTTGCCCGTCAGCATCCATCGAAACTGGTCGAGATGGTGTTCGTGGCCCAAGGCCTCGTCGCTCAGATACTGGGGCATCTCGTCGTTCTGCATGCCGCCGCCAGGATGGCAATCCCTGCGTTCCTATGCTGCCGAGGGGTGGCTGCGAAGGTGCTCTCAAGGTGCCCAGGGCGGAGCGACAAGGTCCACTCCTCCGTCGCCTCCGACGCTCGCCGCGTCGTGTCGTGTTCTGCGTTACGAGGCCTCGCGCGAGAAGATGCCGATGCGTGGTAGGGGTCAGCGACGCGAGCCCCTCACGCAGCCGCGCGAAAGCGTCACTCTGAGGCACACCCCAAGTGGACGAACGGTTGTGACACACCGGCCGCGCTTTTGGCGTCACTCTAGGGTTTCTTCCGGACTTTTGTGACGCATCGTGCTAGGGTGGACCCCAATGCGACGGAGGGTCCTTTGGCGCGAATTGGCTACGCGCGGGTGTCCGCGACGGATCAAGATTTCAAGCTTCAGGTAGCCAGGCTGGAGGGTGCGGGCTGCGCTCCGATCAGGGCTGAGAAAGTCAGCGGTGGAAGTCGCGAGGGCCGCAACGAACTTCAGGCGATCCTCGACTTCATCCGGGAGGGCGACGAACTTGTGGTCGTGCGTCTGGATCGCCTCGGTCGCTCCACCAGGGACATCCTGAACATCACGCATGAGCTAGAGGGTCGCGGGGCGAGCCTGCGCGTCCTCGAACCCGAGATCACGACCGCAGGCGACGTCGGGCGCATTGTGGTGACGGTTCTTGGCATGGTGGCTGAGCTTGAACGCCGCTTCATCCGCGAGCGCCAGCAAGCTGGGATCGAGGCCGCCAAGGCGCGAGGCGGCGTCTACAAGGGAAGGCGACCAACCGGGAAGGCGAGCGAGGTTCAGGCCCTCAACGCCGCTGGCTTCGGGCCAACCGAGATCGCCAAGAGGCTCGGGATATCTCGGATGACCGTCTACCGGGAGCTTAAGCGAGATGGCAACTGAGCCCACGCCGCGCTCCAATCGTGTAACACCCTTTGGAGAGATCGAGGCGACGCCCTTTCGCGGTAGCCTGATGGGCAACCGTGGTCGTCTCGGTCCTGGCGGCTGGTCTAGCTCCGCTTGGATCGCGTGCTCGCTCGACTACCCACGGCCGCCCGGTTGGCAGCCACGTTATACGCGGTTGTTCTTTCATGACGAGGCAGTGGGTCTAGCGGCTGGGTTCCGACCTTGCGCTCAATGCCGCCGTACAGCTTACGCCCGCTTCAAGGCCGCCTTTCAGGCGAGCCACTACATGACGGATGGTGTCAGAGCCGCTCGGATAGACCGCGAAATTCGTGAGGGGTGGGGTGGTGGCCAGGTCCGGCTTGAGAGCCTTCCAGATGGCGCGTTCGTTCGTGTCGTGGACAATGCGGTCCCGCATCTCAAGTGGCGTGACTACCTGCACCCCTGGGATCATGGGGGGTATGGGACGCCCACCGCGACCGGGCAGGTCGAATGGGCGTTGCCCATCACCCCAGCAAGCGTCATCCGTGCGCTTGGTGCCGGATACGTTCCTGCGGTGCGGTTCCGGGAACCGTCTCCTAGTTGAACCGCGGTTCGCGGATGCCTTGCGCCTGCTATCTACGACCGTGGAGGGGAGCGCTGTTTCTGTGAGGCTTGAGCTATCCAGGCTACGTCTTTGTCGAGTGCGACCTGTCGCAGGCCGAGCTTCGGATCGCCGCCTGGATGGCGAACGACCCGGCGATGCTGAAGGTCTACCGCGAAGGCCGAGACATCCACGAGGCCACCGCCGCTGGCGTCATGGGCCTGACCATCGAGCAGTTCCGAGCCTTGCCGGACGACGTGCGGAAGAAGAAGCGCCAAGACGCGAAGGCCACCATTGAAGCGACCGACTTCCCCGCCTCCGGCCAGGATACGAACGCGCCCCGTAAGCGCATCCTCAGGCAAAGACGGCCGGTTCCAGAAGGGCGACCAGCACCCACGTGCGGGCGATCTGGAACAGCGATTGGATGAACTGCGGCAGCTAGACCTCGGAACCCTCACGCTCACCGGCCCGATAGTAAGAGGCGAGCGCAGCAGGCAGAAAATCAATGCGGTCTGTTCCGCATGCGGCGTTGAGAAAGTGTACGACGTCGACAACCTTCGGGCCGGGCGCACCCGAACATGCGCCTGCCGACGGGGAGTGAAGTACGGGCATCCCTCAGCAGTGGCGCTGTCGGACAGGTACCACGCCGCCGTCGGGCGGTGCACAAATCCTAGAAACCCTGCCTACAATAACTACGGCGAGCTTGGCATCGAGGTGCGCTTCAGTAGTGCTGAGGACTGGGTGAACTACATCCTGACCTTGGAGCGCGAGGGCGAAATCGAGGACCTCGACGTCGATCGGATCGACAACGACGGGCACTACGAGCGTGGCAATCTCCGGCTTGTACCGAGGGCTGAAAATCTAAGGAACAAGTCTACGAACAAGTTCGTGATCTATCGCGGGCAGAAGATCGTAGCCGCCGACCTTCATGCTGCGCTTGTAGCTGACAACCCCGGCTTCAAGCTCAGCCGCAGCGCTACGGCAAAGCTGGCCGCAGAGGGGCGGAGCGTCGAACAGATCCTAGCCACGCGGCCCCGTCGAAAGAGGAAGTGACCTCTCTCTCTCGGTGCCAGTGGCGGGCTCGATGGCTCGGCAATACCGCAAGACCCTCACGCAAGGATTTGGTACATAAACTAGGTACAACCCAACTCGCGAGGTCGAAGATTTCCCAATAGACTCAACGCCTATGGAGGTGTGCATTTGCCTCCGCTCGGCTCCACCAGGATCTCCCCCAAGACGTGACCGATTTTCAGGCGGCCTGTGGCGCGCCTGGAACTTGCTGTCCAAAATGCGGCCGGTAAGCGGTATTTCGGCGGGCAAACATTGAGCGGCCGCATGGGCCGTTGCGCTCGACCGAGGCTGCGGGCGCGCGTGTAAAATCAGGCATAGATGACGTCCAGATATTTTGTTATCTGAAGTAATATGGCCAAAAATACGACAAATGTTAGTCGTGTTGCAATAGTGTCTCGGATCTGCGCCTAAACCGGCAAAGAGAGGCCGTCGCCATATCTGTTAACCGCCCCCCTCGAGCTGGCGTTGGCGCCGGTCGAGGGGAAAAGCTATGAACATCGAAGTAAGGCGCGCCCGCAGGGCGCTGTTCGCCGGCGCGGCCATGGCCACGCTGGCCGCATCCGGCGCCTGGGCCCAGGAGGCCGAGGTGGGCGAGGTGGTCGTCGTCGGCCGTCCGATCGCCGATTCCGAATCCGCCGCCATCGCTATCCAGCAGGCCTCTCCGTCGTTGGTCAGCGTCGTCGCCGCCGACTCCGTCGGCCGCTTCCCGGACCAGAACATCGCCTATGCGGTGGGCCGCCTCCCCGGTGTGGCCATCGAGCGCGACCAGGGCCAGGCCCGCTACGTCAATCTGCGCGGCGCGCGCATCAACTGGACCACCCTGTCCTTCGACGGCATCAGCGTCGTGAGCCCCGAGGGGCGCGCCTCGCGCTTCGACAATATTCCGTCGGCCCTGGCCTCGCAGATCATCGTCGAAAAGGCGGTGACGCCCAACCTGCCCGGCGACACGGTGGCCGGCAACATCAACATCATCACCCGCAGCGCCCTGGCGAACAGCGGCTTCCACATGGCCGGCAAGGCGGGCCTCGGCTATGTGACCCTCGGCGGCGGCGAGGAGGTCGATCTCAGCTTCCTGGCCTCCAACACCTTCCTGGACGACCGTCTGGGCGTGCTGGTCCAGGCCTCCAAGTATCACCGCAACATGGTCACCGATAACTGGGAGACCGACCCGTGGCAGACCGCGGCCGCCGGCCGCGACCAGCGCCCCGGGGCCGAGGATCGCCGCTGGGCGCGGGAGTTCGAGAACAAGGCCTATCGCCTGACCCGCGGCAATATCGGCGGCACGCTGAAGGTCGAATACGAGTTGGATGACGACAACAGGATCTTCGGCAGCTCGATCTATACCGAGTACACCGACGAAGAACTGCGCAACAACTACATCTTCCGCATGGACAATGGCGCGGTGAACAGCGGGACCGGCGCCTGCCCGGCCACGCCCGCGCCCCAGACCAATTCGGGCTTTGGCAATATCTGCGTGAACCAGCCCGACAAGGGCACGGTCTACGGCGCCCAGATCACCGCCAACTTCAACTCGCTCGAGACCCGGGAATACACCTGGACCAACACGCTGGGCGGCGACCATCTGTGGAACGACTGGGGCGTCTCGTGGCGCCTCAACTACACCCAGACCGAAGATGGCCAGGACGCCCCGGCCCGCTCCAACTTCGCGAGCCCGAGCGATATCAGCCAGCGCCCCACGGTGGACTACGACTTCACCGACGACGACCAGCACATCGTGGCGCTCTACAACACCGTGGTGACCAATGGCGTCCGCTCCAAGGGCGTGAGGCAGCAGTCGATCGACGCCTTCCCGCTGGTTCCCACCGGCACAGCCATCTCGACCACCGCCGCCGGCGACCCGACCTTCGCCTATACCGGCAAGTTCGACATCACCCGGGACACCGAGTTTCTGGGCGGTCCGTTCACCCTCGGCCTCGGCGCGCTCTATTCGGCCCGCACCAAGAAGCATAACGAGGTGACCTACGGCGCCACGGCGGCCCAGCTCACCGCCGCGGGCGTCAACTTCACCTTTGACCAGATCCGCAACACCAAGCCCTATCTGGGCGACAAGGCTCTGGGCTATCAGTTCAACTACTTCTCCAAGAGCGCCCTGGACGAGCTGGCCAACGAGCTGCTGCGCGGCGGCGTGCTGGTCCGCCAGAACACCCTCGGCAACTACTACCGCACCCAAGAACAGATCCTCGCGGCCTACGCCATGGGCCGGGTCGATCGCGACTGGGGCAATGTGGTGTTCGGCGCCCGGGTTGAGCGGACCGAGAACAAGGCCCAGGCCTATTCGGGTCCGAACCTGATCCAGGTCTCCAGCGACGAGACCCTGGTCTTCCCGTCGGCCCATATCAACTGGGACGTCCGGCCGGACATGAAGCTCCGCCTGGGGGTCACCACCGGCGCCTCGCGTCCGGACTATGACGACCTGCGCCCCAACTTCTCGTTCAACGACGCGGCCGGCACGGTTTCGGGGGGCAATCCCGACGCCAAGTCCGAAAAGGCCGTGGGCGTCGATCTCTATTACGAATGGTATCTGAGGCCGCGGGGCATCATCTCGGCCGGCGTCTATCACAAGCAGCTGACCGACGTCCTCTTCAGCCAGGCCGACGTCTTTGGCCGGGACATCCTTAACTCGGGCGGCGTCGACCGGTCGGACTACACCCTCACCACCCTGCGCAACGGCGGCGACGGCTACATCACCGGCTTGGAATTCGCCTATTCCCAGCCGTTCGAGGACTATATCGCCGCCTTCAACCCGCCCAGCTGGCTGCAATGGACGACCGGGTTCGGCTTCCAGGGCAACGTCAACATCAACGACTCCGAGGTCACGGTGCCGGCCGTGGGCAGCGTGCCGGAGCGGAAGATCGCGCTGCCGGGCTCGTCGGACCTCGTCTACAACGTGTCGCTCTACTACGAGAAATACGGCCTCTCGGCCCGGATCGCCTATCAGTTCCGCACGGAATGGGGCCAGTCGGTGGGCGAGTATCAGGTGATCAACGGCAAGGTGGTCCCCGTCACCAACGGCGACGTCTTCTGGGATGACGACGAGGAGCTGGACCTGTCGATCCGCTACAGCTTCAACGAGAACCTGGAGTGGTACTTCGACGCGGTGAACCTGACGAACGACGCGGGCGTCCGGTATGGCGCCGATCCGAGCCACCCGATCGAGAACGAGCACTTCGGGGCCCGCTACATCATGGGCGTGCGTTTCAACTTCTGACCTTAAGCGCCGGGGAGAGGCGAGGGGGCGCGGCCGGCCGGTCGCGCCCCTCTTTGTTCCGGCTGCGCGTGCAGCTCTGCTGACGTTCTCGGAACCCCTGCGCCGGGGGGGCGTTTCCCTGCCGGACAGAGAAACCACGGAGAGCACGTCATGAACCAGATCATCTATATTGTCGGCCTTGTTGTTGTCGTTGGCGCTATCCTCGCCTTCGTTTTCTAATTGGCCCAGATCGTGGCGACATTCAGATTGGGTGGACACGGATGAACCTGTCCGCCCAATCTGATGTCCTGCGTGGAGTCCGCCTATACTGACCCCACGGGAGGATGAGTCCCGGGGCGAAACGCGCCGAAGGCGTGTCCGTCACCGGACGCGGCCCCAGGAGACAGGCGCCCGAACAATCCGCTAAAGGGGCGCTATGTCGTCCCTTGCGCCGCTTCCCCTGCGCCTGCGCGCCCTTTTCCGCCTGGGCCTGACCCGCGTCCGCGCGGCGCTGGATAGCCGCGCCGCGCCCCATACCGACGCCGACCGCCTGCAGATCGAAGCCGAGATCGCCGACGGCGCGCGGATATCCAGCGGCTATTTCGCCCTGCTGTTCTGTTCCTGCGGCATTGCGGCCCTGGGGCTGTTGCAGTCCTCGGCCGCCGTGGTCATCGGCGCCATGCTCATTTCCCCGCTCATGGGCCCGATCATGGGCATGGGCATGGGCGTGGCGCGACTGGACGCGCGAGCCTTCGAACGCGCGGCGGTGGCGCTGGCCCTGGGCGCCGCGGTCTCGGTGGCGGCCTCGGCGCTGATCGTCTGGGCCTCGCCGCTGAAGGATGTGACGCCGGAAATCCTGGCGCGGACGCGGCCGACCCTGCTGGATCTGGTGGTGGCCATCCTCTCAGGCATCGTCGGCGCCTATGTGCTGATCACCAAGCGGCCCGGCGTGGTGGCCGGCGTGGCCATCGCCACGGCCCTGATGCCGCCCCTGGCGGTGGTCGGCTATGGCCTCGCCACCGGCGCCTGGAACATGGCCGGCGGCGCCTCCCTCCTGTTCCTGACCAATGTGGTGGCCATCCTCGGCGCGGTGTTCATCGTCGCCCGCCGCTACGGCTTCCAGCCCATCGTCCGTCGCCGGCGGCGCTGGGAAGAGATGGCCCTGCTGGCGACCCTGCTCATCCTGTCCCTGCCGCTGGCCGTCTCCCTGCGCGACATCGTCATCGAGGCCCGGGAGACGGCCCGGGTGCGCAGCGCGATCCTGGGGGTCTTCGAGACCGGCGATCAGCACATCACCGACCTGCGGGTCCGCGCCGGAGGCGCCGGGGTCGAACAGGTTCGCGCCGTGGTGGTGACCGGCCGCTTCCAGGCCCAGGCCGAGCGGCTGGTGGCCCAGGCCCTGGGCGGACGCCCCGACGTGCAGATCGAACAGATCCTCACCGCCGATGGTCTGCCCCAGGCCGACCCCAGCGGCGGGGCCCTGGCCAATCGCGCCCTGGCCACCTCGCGACCGCTTCGCACCACACCGGAACAGAAGCTGCGCGACATGCTGGCCGGGGTCGGTACGATCGGCGCGATCAGCACCCCCTCGGCCGGCCGCCTCAACGCCGCAGTTCAGCTCAACCGCCCCGCGACCCTGGACGACTACGCCGCCCTGGAGTCGGCGGCCCAACGTTTCCTGCCCGAGGTGGAGCTGGAGCTGACGCCGCCCTTCCTGGACCTGCCGGTGATTGCCTTCGCCGAGGGACGCAGCGATCTGAGCCCGGCCGGCGAGCGCCAGGCGGCGATGATCGCCTGGGCCTTCCAGAGGTGGAACGTTCAGGGGGCTGAAGTCGTTGGGTCGGCCAGCCCCGGACCTCGGGGGCCCAGGCCCCGCGACCTCCGCGTGGCGCAGGCCCGTGCGCAAACCGTGGCCGATCGGCTGGAGGCCCTGGGCGTGCGCGACATCGAAATCCGAAGCGAGGCGCCCGACGCGGCGCCGCAAGACCCCTCGGCCCTGTGGTTCGCCCGGGTGCGGCCCTTGGGCGCGCCGGGTCTGGCCCCTGCGCCGACGGCAAAGGCCGCCCCCGACGCCATCCCTGACGCCAACCTTGATGCGGAGCCTGGCGCGTGAGCGACGCCCTTCTCGCCGGCCTGGTCCTCATCCTGGCCCTGACCCTGTTCGCCTGGGACAAGGTGCGGCACGACCTGGTGGCGGTCACCGCCCTGGGCGCCTGCCTGATCCTGGGGCTGGTGACGCCCGACCAGGCCCTGCAGGGCTTTTCCGATCCCGCCGTGGTGGTGGTGGCCGCCGTCCTGATCATCGGCCGGGCCATCGAGCTGACCGGCGTGGCCGCCGCGGCCACTGAGAAGCTGGCGGCCCTGCGCATGCCCTTTCCCCTGCAGCTCAGCATCCTGCTGATTGCGGCCGCGGCCCTGTCGGCCTTCATGAACAATATCGCCGCCCTGGCGATCACCATGCCGGTGGTGGCCAGCGTCTGCCGCGCCGCCCGCCTGCCAGCCGCCGCCGGGCTGATGCCGCTCGCCTTCGCCACCATCCTGGGGGGTATGACCACCCTGATCGGCACGCCGGCCAACCTGATCCTGTCCTCGATCCGCCGGGAGGAGCTCGGCGAGCCCTTCGGCTTCTTCGCCATGTCCCCGCTGGGGGTCACCGTGGCCGGAGTCGGGCTGCTCTATCTGTGCCTGATCGGCTGGCGCCTCACGCCCCGTCGGCAAGGGGAAGAGACCGCCGGGGGCGGGCGCAACGTCTTCGAACTGATCCCGCCCAAGCCCGAGATCGATGAGGACGGCAAGGCCGCGGAGATCGACTACGAGGCCCTGTTCGCCGAGATCAAGGCCTCCGGCGGGCATGTCCTGGCGATCATCCGCCGTCACCGGCGGATCAAGCTCGACAAGGTCGACCGCCTGGCCCCCACCGACCGCATCCTGGTGGTTTCCCCCCTCGATCCCTGGGAGCTGGCCAACAAGATCGGCGGCAGCCTGGCGGTGGAGCGGTCCACCGCCGCCGACGCCGTCACTTCCCGCGTGGCGGTGGCCCACGGCTCACCGCTGATCCGCCGGCCCTACGACACCATCGCCGCCGAGACGGACCAGGAACTGCGGGTGGTCGCCGCCGGTCCGCGGGCGGCCGGCGCCGAGGGCTCCCTGGGCGCCATGGAGATCCGGGCCGGCGATCAGCTGGTGGTCCATGGCCCGGCCGAGCGGCTGGAGGCCTATCTGCGCTATGGCCGCCTGCTGGAGCTGGACCGCAAGTCGGCCGTGGCGGTGCAGCCCAAGCGCGCGGCCCTGGCGCTCGCCATCTATGCCGCCGCCGTCATCGCCGCGGTGGGCTTTGGCCTGCCCACGGCCCTGACCTTCGCCGCCGCCGCGGCCGGTCTGGCGGCCCTGAAGTTCCTGCCCTCGGGCGAGATCTATTCGTCCATCGACTGGCCGGCCATCGTGCTGCTGGCGGCCATGATCCCGGTGGGCCAGAGTTTCCAGACCAGCGGGGCTGCGGCCATCGTCGCCGACTGGCTGGGGATCGGGCTCGGCGGCATGCCCCTGTTCGCCGCCGCCGCGGCGGTTTCGGTGGTGACCATCGTCCTGTCGCTGTTCCTGAACAATGTCGCCACGGCGGTGATCATGGGGCCGGTGGCCATCGGCATGGCCCGCCAGCTGGGCTTCCCGCCGGACGCCATGCTGCTGGCGGTGCTGATCGCCGCCTCGTCGGACTTCCTCACCCCCATCGGCCACCAGAACAACCTGCTGGTCATGGCGCCCGGCGGCTACAAGTTCGGCGACTATGCCCGCGTGGGCGCCGCGCTCAGCACCCTGGTGGTGCTGGTGTCATCGGGGATGATTTCGTTCTTCTATAGCTAAGCCCCACGGCTGAGCTTGCTTTGCGCCAACCCGGCCCTCCACTATATTCGGGGACGGCAGACATCAGGTAGAAGCGCTTGTTCTCACGGCTTTTCGGCAAGAAGGATCGCGCCAGCCCCCCCTCCACCGAGGGGCGGCGGGTCTATGCCGTGGGCGACATTCACGGCCGCCACGACCTGCTGGAGGCCCTGGTGCGCGAGATCGCCCGTGACGTGGCCGCCACGCCGCCCAGCGCCCAGCCCCTGCTGATCTTCCTGGGGGACTATGTGGACCGTGGCCCGGGCTCGGCCCAGGCGGTCGACACGATCCTGCGCCTGCAAGGCGAGCGCGGCTTCGAGATCCGTACGCTGAAGGGCAATCACGAGGAAGCCCTGCTGCGCTTCCTGGACGAGCCCAGCTTTGGCTCCACCTGGGCCGAGCATGGGGGCTCGGCGACTCTGGCCTCCTATGGCGTGCAGCCCCCGGCCACGCGCACCGACCCCGTGGCCTGGGCCGCGGCCGCTGAGTCCTTTGCCGCGGTTCTGCCGGCCGCCCACCTGACCTTCTATCGCGGCCTGGAGCTGATGACCGAGGTGGGGGACTACGCCTTCGTCCATGCGGGCGTGCGGCCGGGCGTGGCCCTGGCCCACCAGGAGGAGCGCGACCTCTTGTGGATCCGCGGGGAGTTCCTGCAGGCGACCGGCTCCTTCGGCAAGGTAATCGTGCACGGCCACACGCCGATGGAGGAGCCGCAGGTGACCCGCCACCGGCTGGGCCTGGACACCGGCGCCTACGCCACCGGCGTGCTGACCGCCGTCCGGCTGGACGGCGAGACCCAGAGGTTCATCCAGGCCCGCACAGGCCGCGTCGCGGCCTGACGGGGATCAGTCCTCGACCACCTCGCCGGCGGCGATGCGGCGGTAGCGGGCCTCCATCAGGGCGAAGAGGCCGAAGGCGACCAGGCCCAGCGCCACCAGCACCAGCAGGGGGGAGCCGAAAGGGGCGCGCTCCAGGGCCTGGAGCGCATCGCCCAGGCCCGCGGCGTCCTCGGCCTGGGCCGACAGACCCGCCCTCGCCAGCATGCCGCCGGCCACCAGGAAGGCCAGGCCCCGGGCGCCATAGCCGATGCGGCCCACCAGGCCCGCGGCCTGGCTGAGCCGGTCTTCGCAGACCAGCCGTTCGTCCAGATTTCCCCGGGCCGCCTTGACCATATTGGCGAGGCCCGCGGCCATGATGAAGACGCCCACCCCGACGATCAGCCATACGCCGCCGGGCATGCTCAGGGCCTGCTGGGCGGCGGCCTGTTCGGCGTCCCGGTCATCGGGCTCGGCCAGGTCCTCCAGGGCGTCCAGGGCGCCGAACACCGAATAGCCCAGGCCGCCATAGACGAAGCCGCTGATCGCCTGACCGATGCGCGAGAGGATGGCCTTCAGCTCGCGACCCTGCCGGTCGGCGTCGAACACCGACTGCAGCAGGCGCCAGCCGGCGAAGCCGTAGAGGCCAAGGCCGGTGATCCACAAAAGGACATAGCCGAGCGGCCATTCGGCCCAGGCCCGCAGGGCGCCCATCGAGCCCTCGGCCTCCGGGACAAGCTCGACGGCCGCCAGCACGGCGATGACCCCGATGCTCAGATAGACGAAGCCCCGGGCCGCGTAGCCGAACCGGCAGGCCAGCTGGGCCAGGGCGCCCAACGGCGCGTCACCCAGCCAGCGAAGGGTCTGGCGGAGCGCCGTCTCGGCGTCGTGTTCGGAGGCTGTGGTCATGGCCGGGCGGGAACGTGCCCGCGACGGCCAAGGTTCCGGTCGCGCCCTGGCCTTTAGTGGGCGTCGTCCCAGTTGGCCGCGGCGCGGGCCTCCACCACCAGGGGCACGGAGAAGGCCACCGCCGGTTCGGACGCGGTCTCCATCACCTTCTTGATGACGGCGATGGCGGCCTCGGCCTCGGCTTCCGGCGCTTCGAACACCAGTTCGTCGTGCACCTGCAGCAGCATCCTGGCCTCAAGCCCCTCGGCGGCCAGCGCGCCTGGCATGCGGATCATGGCCCGGCGGATGACGTCGGCGGCCGTGCCCTGGATCGGCGCATTGATGGCGGCGCGGTCGGCGAAGGCGCGCATGCCGGCGGCCTTGGCGCCGACCTCGGGGATGTTCACCTTGCGGCCGAACAGGGTGGTGACGAAGCCCTGGGACCGAACCTTGGCCTTTTCGGCGTCCATGTAATCGCGGATGCCGGGGAAACGTTCGAAATAGGTGCGGATATAGGCCCCGGCCTCGTCCTGCGGGATCGACAGCTGGTTGGCCAGGCCAAAGGCCGAGATGCCATAGACGATGCCGAAATTGATCGCCTTGGCGCGGCGGCGCGTCTCGGCCGGCATGCCCTCGATGGGCACGCCGAACATCTCGGACGCCGTCATGGCGTGGATGTCCAGCCCGTCCTGGAAGGCGCGCTTCAGCTGCGGAATGTCGCCCATATGGGCCAGGATGCGCAGCTCGATCTGGCTGTAGTCGGCGCTGATCAGCAGCTTGCCGGGCTCGGCCACGAAGGCCTTGCGGATCTTGCGGCCCTCCTCGGTGCGGATCGGGATGTTCTGCAGATTGGGGTCCGACGAGGACAGCCGCCCGGTGGTGGTGGCCGCCAGCGCGAACGAGGTGTGGACGCGGCGGGTGTCCGGCGCGATGGCCGAAACAAGCGCGTCGGTATAGGTGCCCTTCAGCTTGGAGAGCTGGCGCCAGTCCAGCAGGACCCGCGGCAACTCATGGCCTTGGGCGGCCAGCTCCTCCAGCACCGAGGCGTCGGTGGACGAGGCGCCCGAGGCCGTGGTGCGCTTCGGCGCCAGGCCCATCTCCTGGTACAGGATCTCGCCCACCTGCTTGGGCGAGCCCAGGTTGAACGGCCGGCCGGCCAGCTCGTGGGCCTTGGCCTCGAACTCGGCCATGCGCAGGGCGAAGTCGTTGGACAGCTTGCGCAGGTGTTCGGGGTCCACCGAAATGCCGGCCACCTCCATGTCGGCCAGCACGGCGGCCAGCGGCCGCTCCAGGGTCTCATAGACGGTCGACAGGCCTGCGGGCGCGAGCTTGGGTTTCAGCACCTCATAGAGGCGAAGGGTGACGTCGGCGTCCTCGGCCGCGTAGCAGGTGGCGGCCTTCAGCTCGACCTTCTTGAAGCTCTTCTGCCCCTTGCCGGTCCCGGCCACCTGCTTGAACGGGATGGGCTCGTGGTTCAGCCACAGGCGCGACAGCTCGTCCATGCCGTGGCCATGCAGGCCCGCCTCCAGCACATAGGAGATCAGCATGGTGTCCTCGACCGGGGCCACCCGCACGCCATAGCGCGACAGGACGGCCAGGTCGTACTTGGCGTTCTGGGCGATCTTCAGGACCGCCGGGTCCTCCAGCATCGGCTTCAGAAGCTCGATGGCGATGGGTAGCGGGATCTGGGTGAGGTCGGACGGGGCGTCCAGCGCCAGGCCGTCCATCTCCTCATGGGCCAGCGGGATGTAGCAGGCCTGGCCGGGCGCGATGGCCAGCGACACGCCGCAGAGGCCGGCGCTGGCCGACGACAGCGCGTCGGTCTCGGTGTCGAAGGCCACCACGCCGCTGGCCCGGGCCTTCTCGATCCAGGCCTCCAGCGTGGCCACATCGCGCACGCATTCATAGCCGTTGACGTCTATGGCCGGCGCCTCGGGCGCCGCGCGCGGTTCCGGCGCCGGCTGGGAGGGGGCTGCGTCGCCCGCGCTCACCCGCCTGGCCAGACTGCGGAACTGCATCTCTTCGAGGAAGGCGGCCAGGACGGCGGGCTCGGGCTCAGCCACGGCCAGGTCGTCGATGGGGGCGGGCAGGGGGGTGTCGCAATCCAGCTGCACCAGCTGGCGCGACAGGCGGATCTGGTCGGCGAAGTTGATCAGGGTCTCGCGCCGCTTGGGCTGCTTGATCTCGCCGGCCCGGGCCAACAGGGTGTCGAGGTCGCCATATTCATTGATCAGCTGGGCGGCGGTCTTGATGCCGATCCCCGGCGCGCCCGGCACATTGTCGACGGAGTCGCCGCACAGCGCCTGGACGTCCACCACCTTTTCCGGCGGCACCCCGAACTTCTCGATCACCTGCTCGCGGCCGATCTTCAGGTTCTTCATGGTGTCGAGCATGGAGACCCGGTCGCCGACCAGCTGCATCAGGTCCTTGTCCGACGAGATGATGGTCACCTCGCCGCCGGCGTCGCGCACCTTGCAGGCATAGGCCGCGATCAGGTCGTCGGCCTCATAGCCGGGCAGCTCCAGGCTGGGCACGCCGAAGGCCCTCGTCGCCTCCCGCACCAGGGGAAACTGCGGGATCAGGTCCTCGGGCGGCGGCGGCCGGTGGGCCTTGTACTGGTCATAGAGGGCGTTGCGGAACGTCTTCTCCGAATGGTCGAAGATCACCGCCAGGTGGGTGGGGCCATCGACCTGGGCCCGCATCTCCACCAGCAGCTTCCACAGCATGTTGCAGAAGCCCGACACCGCCCCGATGGGCAGGCCGTCGCTCTTGCGGGTCAGCGGCGGCAGGGCGTGATAGGCGCGGAAGATATAGCCCGACCCATCCACCAGAAAGAGCCGCACCGGCGGCCCATCCTGAGTGGGCGTCCGCGGCAGGTCCGGCAGGGGGGCGGTCTCAAGCGTGTCGGTCATGCGCGGGAAGATAGGCGCGCGAGGGGCGGTGGTCACGTGCGGAGGTGGGGGGCACGGTTGGAAATGATGGGCCTTGCAAGCGCCCCACAAGCCATCTGAGGCGGCTGAATGTGATGATATACGCCCAAGCAAAAAGGGGTGGTGACTGCTGCCACCACCCCTAATCGCTACGACCGCTTCTTGGAGGGCCGTACGGTCTCAGCACGGAACACCCTCCGGTAGGGGAAGAGTGTAGATCCGCGTGGTCCCCGACCCCTTACAACAACACC
>CALEOQ010000422.1 GCA_937910255.1 uncultured Caulobacteraceae bacterium
GGCGTGCGACGAGTGCGGTACGACGAGCGCTGCTCTTGAGGTGCCAGCGGCGAAGCGTGGTCATGTTTTTTTTTTTTAATGATACGGCGACCACCGAGATCTACACTCTTTCCCTACACGACGCTCTTCCGATCTCCCCACAGCGCCGTCCACCAGGCCCCGGCTCCGCGCGACCCCATAGGCCCGGGTCACGGTGGTCAGATCGACGCCCATCAGGGCGGCCACGGTGCGCTGCGGCGGCAGCTGGTCGCCCGGCTGCAACTCGCCGGTCCGGATCGCGGTTTCCAGGGCCTGGGCCAGGGCCAGATAGATCGGCTCGCCGCCGCCCTTGGGCGCGTGGCGAAGCCAGGGGATGTGGCGGATCGTCATGGGCGGGTTGATGTCCCGAAGCTATATCCATACATTATCTGGCAATTGTATGGACACAAGCTCGCTTTGTATGGAGCCCCTCATGGCGGAGTCTTTCGACCATCCCTCCAGCCTCAGCGCCGGCCTTCGCTGCCGGTGTCCGAACTGCGGCCAGGGCGAGCTGTTCAGGGGCTATCTGACCCTGGCCGAGGGGTGCGATCATTGCGGCCTGGACTATGGGTTCGCCGATCCCGCCGACGGCCCGGCCTTTTTCGTGATGAGCGGCGTGGGCGTCATCGTCACGACTCTCTGGGCGGTCTGGGCGGTCATGGCCCAGCCGCCGATCTGGGCGCAGCTCGCCGTGGCCTTCCCCGCCATGATCGGCGGGTGCCTGGGCACGTTGCGGCCGGTCAAGGCCTGGCTGGTGGCTGAGCAGTTCGTCCACAAGGCCGGGGACGCCGAGTTCGTCAGCGTTGGCCGGCATGGCGAGGGCGGCTTCACCCGCGACCGCCGGAAAGCCTCAGGGGGCTAAAACCCCGCCGCAAATTAACCTGCTGTTTGGCAAAGCGCACCACGCCTCTCCCCATGGGTAGAGATGACGTGACCTTGGAAGAGCGTTTCAAACTGGCGGTGCGCCGCGCCTATGGCGCCGCAGGCGTGCGCCTGCAGGAGCATCACGCCGCCTCGCTGGCCAGCGTCTACGCCGCCTGGGCCGAGGGGGCCGACGAGGGCGTGGTGACGCGGGTGGAGAGAGCCCTGGCGGCCTCCCTGGGCGTCAGGGCCTGATCCATCCTATCGATCGCCCCGGTCGCCCTGCCCCGGCTTGGCCTTGGCCTGCGCCTCCTGGCGCTGGTCGGCGGCGAGGGACCGGCCCACATCCACCACCTTCTTGAACTTGCCGTCCTCATCGCGACGGACATAACGCTTGTCGCCGGGGGTGGGCTCGATCAGTTCCCGTTTGCTGGTCATGACAGATCTCCTTTCTGAAGGGCGAATCCGCAAGGCCGCGGCCTGGTTCCTCCCGGTGCGTATCGCGCCATGGCCCTCAAGCCGTTAAAGGGGGGCGATGCTGCGGATTTCCGAACTCAAGCTGCCCCTGGACCACGCCCCGGACGCCTTGCCGGCGGCCATCGCCGGGCGCCTGGGCGTACCCCAGGCTGATCTGCTGAGCTGGTCGGTGTGGAAGCGGGCGCACGACGCGCGGCGCAAGTCGGCGATCCTCAAGGTCTATATCGTCGACGCCGAGGTTCGCGACGAGGCGGCCGTCCGCCAGCGCCTGGCCGGCGATCCGCATCTGCGGCCAACGCCAGACACGTCCTATCACCCTGTGGCGACGGCGCCGCCGCCTGGACGGCTGCGGCCGGTGGTGATCGGCGCCGGCCCCTGCGGCCTGTTCGCCGGTCTGATCCTGGCGGAGATGGGCTTTCGCCCGATCATCCTCGATCGCGGCAAGGTGGTGCGCGAGCGGACCAAGGACACCTGGGCCCTATGGCGTCGGAGCGAACTGAACCCGGAGTCCAACGTCCAGTACGGCGAGGGCGGGGCCGGCACCTTTTCCGACGGCAAGCTCTACAGCCAGATCAAGGATCCGCGCTTCCTGGGCCGCAAGGTGCTGACCGAGTTCGTCGCCGCCGGCGCGCCGCCCGAGATCCTGACGGACGCCCACCCTCACATCGGCACCTTCCGCCTGGTGACCATGGTCGAGGCCATGCGCGCCAAGATCGAGGCGCTCGGCGGCGAGTACCGGTTCCAGCAGCGGGTCGTCGATCTGGAGCTGGACCGCGCCCCCGACGGCGGCCATCGGCTGCGCGGCGTTCACCTGCACACCGGCGCGTTCCTGGAGGCCGATCACGTGGTGCTGGCCATCGGCCACTCCTCCCGCGACACCTTCCAGGCGCTCTATGACCGGGGCGTGCATATCGAGGCCAAGCCCTTCTCCATCGGCTTCCGCATCGAGCACCCGCAGTCCTGGATCGACCAGGCGATGTTCGGTCCCTGCGCCGGCCATCCGGACCTGGGCGCGGCCGCCTATTCCCTGTCGCACCCCTGCGCCAACGGCCGGACGGCCTACTCTTTCTGCATGTGTCCAGGCGGGACGGTGGTGGCCGCAGCGTCCGAGCCCGGCCGGCTGGTGACCAACGGCATGAGCCAGTATTCGCGCAATGAGCGCAACGCCAACGCCGGCTTCGTGGTGGGAGTCTCGCCGGCCGACTATCCCAGCGACCATCCCCTGGCGGGGATCGAGCTTCAGCGAGAGCTGGAAGGCCGGGCCTTCGCCGCCGGCGGCGGGGACTATTTCGCGCCGGGTCAGCGGGTCGGGGACTTCCTGGCGGGCCAGGCCTCAACCACCCTGGGAACCGTCACGCCGAGCTACAAGCCCGGCGTCCGGCCCACCGACCTCGCGCCGCTGATGCCGCCCTACGTGATCGAGGCCATGCGCGAGGCCCTGCCGGTCTTCGGACGCAAGATTCCGCGCTATGACGACGCCGACGCCCTGCTGACCGGCGTCGAGACCCGCACCTCCTCGCCGATCCGCATCACCCGCGACGGCGCCTTCCAGAGTCTCAATGTACGAGGCCTGTTCCCGGCCGGCGAAGGCGCCGGCTATGCGGGCGGCATTTTCTCGGCCGCCGTGGATGGCATCAAGGTCGCCGAGGCTGTGGCCCAGGCGATGGCGACACAGACCAAGGCCCTAGTCTGAACCGAAATAGCGGACGGTGCCGATCTGCGTGTTTCGCCGGTCGTTGACGATGACATGCGCGTCACGCCCGGAATTGGCGAGGGTCAGGGCCAATCGACGGGCGTTGGCCTCCGCCTGGACCCCAGAATAGAAGTAGAGCGGCTCTCCGCCAAAGCTGCTGGCCACCGACCATCCGCCAAGGATCGGCGACACGACCACCACGTTCATCGGCTCAGCCGATTGGGCTTCTTCTTCTGGCGCCATGTCACCCTCCCGTCGGGAACGATGTTATCCACCTCAAGGCGAGCCCGTATATCGCACACCCGACAGTAGAGCCTGTCGGCGACAAATTGCTTGTCCCGGGCGCGACCGGCCAAACGCCTTGAGTCGAGTGCTCGACAGGCTTTTGCGGCCGAAAGCGGCGCCAGCCCATAAACGACGCCTAACAACCTTAGCCATAGGAACGAAGCCGGGGGGCGCCTGTTGTGATGGCATGCCATTCCCAGAGGGACGATGACCCCCGCACAACCTTCGCGCGCTGCTGCGCCGCGCATCTACTACGTTCACCCTCATGCGATGGATGGCGAGAGCCTCGCCGACCGAATGGCAGAGAGGGCCGCCGACCTCGGCTTCGACCATTTGCTGATCGCGCCGATCTTCCAGCAGGGCGGCGATGTCTTCCGGCCTCGCAATCACGACGTTTCAAGCCTCGGAAATGTCCCCACAACCGAGGCCATCGGTCGTCTGGCGGCCGCCTGTCGGTCGCATGGGCTGCGGCTGTTGATGGACCTGGACCCGGGGCGGTTCGACGCCGAGCACCCTCTGGTGGCCGCTCACCCGGACGCCTTCACCCTGCGGCGGGAGGCCCCCATCGACCGTCCCGTCGATCCTCGGGTCGCTTCGCCGCCCCAGGGCGTGGCCCTGGCGCGGCTGCGGGAGCCGGCCGCCGGCGACACGGTGATGGACTGGATCGCGAGCCGGGCTGAGGCCTGGATCGAGGCGGGCCTGGACGGGTTCCGCCTGCTGGAGCTCCAGCAGGGGCCGCCGGAAGTCTGGACGCGCCTGATCGCGCGACTGCGGACGTCCCGACAGGACCTGACCTTCATCGCCGACACGCCCGGGATGAACCGCGAGGCCGCCCTCTCCCTGGCGTCCTGTGGGTTCGACGCCCTGATCTCGTCGGTCGCCTGGTGGGACGGCCGCGCGCCCTGGATCGCCGAAGAGCACGAGGATCTGCGCCTCATTGCGCCGCTGATCGCCCAGCCCGAAGCCCCCTTCGGCCCCCGACTGGCCACACGCCTGCCGGCCGGCGCCGACACAAGGGCAGGCTATGTTCGGGCGCTCCGGCTGGCGGCCTCGACCGGCTCCGGGCTTCTGTTGCCGATGGGCTTTGAGTCCGCCGAGCGCCTGCCGTTGGGCGCGGCGACCTCCCCCGCGGCGGAGGACGCAGACCTGGCCGCGGAGGTTCGCTCCGCCAATCGCCTGGTGGCCGAACTCGCCCCGTTCGAGGGCGAGATGCGCATGCTGACGGGGCCTGGCGCTCCAGCCACGGCCCTGCTGCGCGCCAGCGGCTCGGACATGCGCACCGCCGAAGCGGCCATTCTGGTGTTGATCAACAGGTCTCTTGAATCCCCGGCCGAACTCGACCGTAGCGCGATCCTGCCGGCGGCAGGGGCGTTTGGCCCCTTTGAGGCGATGGACAGCCGCGAAGATCCCTTCGAGGCCCTCGCTCCGGGTGAGGTTCGTCTCCTGGGCGCAAGACGCAGCGCTGTCATCCGCGTCCCCAGCCGCGCGGGTCGCCAGGGGGCGAAGACGGCGGCCAAGGCGCCGCGGCTGGTCATCGAAGACATCTCACCCCGGGTCAGCGGCGGCCCGTTCGCCGCCAAACGCATTGTCGGCGAGACCGTCGAGGTCGGCGCCGCCGTCTATGCCGATGGGCATGAGCAGCTCGCTGTCGAACTGCGCTGGCGGGCCACCGATGGCGACCAATGGTCATCGACCCGCATGGCGGAGGTCGGCAACGACCTGTGGAGCGGGCGCTTCCCGCTGGAGCGCATGGGCCGCTATCAGTTCGTCATCGAGGCCTGGATCGATCGGTACGGCTCCTACCATCATGGCCTGGAGAAGAAGATCGAGGCCGGCGTGGCCCAGAGCGTCGATCTGGACGAAGGCCGCCAGCTGATCGCCGAGGCCGCCAAGGCTGATCGCTCGGGCAAACTGGCCAAGATCGCCGACGACCTCTCGACCCTCGATCCCGACGCGGCCGGCCAGCTTCTGCTCGATGCCGAGACCGCGCGGCTGATGGACGAGGTCCAGGACCGGGCCTTCGCCTGCAAGAGCGAGGCCCATTGCATCGACGCCGAGCGGCGCGAGGCGCTGTTCGCCAGCTGGTACGAGCTCTTCCCCCGCTCGCAGACGAACGATCCGGCCCGACACGGGACCTTCGACGATGTCATCGCCCGCCTGCCGGCCATTCGCGCCATGGGGTTCGACGTCCTCTACTTCCCGCCGATCCACCCGATCGGCCAGCGTCATCGCAAGGGGAAGAACAACAGCCTGACCGCCGGCCCCGATGATCCGGGCAGCCCCTACGCCATCGGCGCGGCCGAGGGCGGACACGACGCCATCCATCCCGAGCTTGGGACATTCGACGACTTCCGCCGGCTGATCGCAGCGGCCCATGACCATGGGCTGGAGATCGCGCTCGACTTCGCCATCCAGTGCTCTCCGGATCACCCCTGGATCAAGGCTCATCCGGGCTGGTTCGACTGGCGCTCGGACGGGACGATCAAGTACGCGGAGAACCCGCCCAAGAAGTACCAGGACATCGTCAATGTGGACTTCTACAAGTCCGAGGCGATCCCCGACCTTTGGCTCGCCCTGCGCGACGTGGTGCTGCTGTGGGTCCGCGAGGGCGTCCGCACCTTCCGCGTCGACAACCCCCACACCAAGCCGTTCGCCTTCTGGGAATGGATGATCCGTGAGGTGCGCACCGCCCACCCCGACGTCATCTTCCTGTCAGAGGCCTTCACCCGGCCGCGGGTCATGTACCGGCTGGCCAAGATCGGCTTTTCGCAGTCCTACACCTACTTCACCTGGCGCCACACCAAGGCGGAGTTCACCGACTATCTGACGGAGCTGACCACGACGGAGCCGAAGGAATTCTTCCGGCCGAACTTCTTCGTCAACACGCCCGACATCAATCCCTACTTCCTGCAGACCTCCGGCCGGGCGGGCTTCCTGATCCGGGCGGCCCTGGCGGCGACCCTGTCGGGCCTGTGGGGCGTCTATTCCGGCTTCGAACTGCTGGAGGGCGAGCCCGTCCCCGGCAAGGAAGAGTACAAGGATTCCGAGAAGTACGAGATCCGCCCCCGGGATTGGACTGCGCCGGGGATCATCCCGCAGATCAGCCAGCTGAACCGCCTGCGCAAGAGCCACCCGGCCCTGCAGACCCATCTGAACGTCAAGTTCCTGCCGGCGACCAACGACAACATCCTGTTCTACGCCAAGACCAGCCCCGCCGGCGGCGACCTGATCCTGGTGGCGGTCAACCTCGACCCCCACGGCGCCCACGAGGCCGATGTCGAGGCGCCGTTCTGGATGCTGGGTCTGGCCGATGACGCCACGGCGCAGGTGGAAAACCTGCTCACCGGCCAGAGCTTCTCCTGGCAGGGCAAGTGGCGACGCATCGCGCTTGATCCCGGCCAGCCCTATCTCATTTTTCGTATGGAGGCCCCGCGATGAGCGTCGCCTATCTCGCTGACGATCACGCCGCCGACTCCGCCCAGACCGCCAACCCCCAATGGTACAAGGACGCGGTCATCTATCAGCTGCATGTGAAGTCGTTCTTCGACGCCAATGACGATGGCGTCGGCGATTTCGCGGGCCTGTCGGCCAAGCTGGACTATATCGCCAGCCTCGGCGTCACCGCCATCTGGCTGCTCCCCTTCTACCCGTCCCCGCGCCGGGACGACGGCTATGACATCGCCGACTATCGCGGCGTGCACCCGGAGTACGGCGACTTCGACGATGTGAAGCGCTTCATCGACGAGGCCCACGGCCGCGGCATGCGGGTGATCACCGAACTGGTGATCAACCACACCTCGGACCAGCATCCCTGGTTCCAGGCCGCCCGCAAGGCGCCGCCCGGATCGCCGGAGCGGGACTTCTATGTCTGGTCCGACAACGACGCCGACTACAGCGGCACGCGGATCATCTTCCTCGACACCGAGACGTCCAACTGGACCTGGGATCCGGTGGCCGGCGCCTATTACTGGCACCGCTTCTATTCGCACCAGCCAGATCTGAACTTCGACAACCCCAAGGTGCTCGAAGAGATTCTCTCGGTCATGCGCTACTGGCTGGAGGCTGGGGTCGATGGCCTGCGGCTCGACGCCATCCCCTATCTGATCGAGCGGGAAGGCACGAACAACGAGAACCTGCCCGAGACCCACGACGTCCTGAAGGCCATCCGGGCGCACCTGGACGAGAACTTCCAGGACCGCATGCTGCTGGCTGAGGCCAACCAGTGGCCGGAGGACACCCAGCAGTATTTCGGCGACGGCGACGAATGCCACATGGCGTTCCACTTCCCGCTGATGCCGCGGATGTACATGGCCATCGCCCAGGAAGACCGCTTCCCGATCACCGACATCATGCGCCAGACCCCGGACATTCCGGAGGCCTGCCAGTGGGCGATCTTCCTGCGCAACCACGACGAGCTGACCCTCGAAATGGTCACCAACAAGGAGCGGGACTACCTCTGGAGCGTCTACGCCTCGGAGAGCCGCGCGCGAATCAATCTGGGCATCCGTCGGCGCCTGGCGCCTTTGATGGAGCGCGATCGCCGCCGCGTGGAGCTGATGAACTGCATGCTGCTGACCATGCCCGGCACGCCGGTGATCTATTACGGCGACGAACTCGGCATGGGCGACAACATCTATCTCGGCGACCGGGATGGGGTGCGCACCCCCATGCAATGGTCCCCCGACCGCAATGGCGGCTTCTCCCGCGCCGATCCGGCCAGCCTCGTCCTGCCGGCCATCATGGATCCGCTCTATGGCTTCCAGGCGATCAATGTGGAGGCCCAGAGCAAGGACAGCCACTCGCTGCTGAACTGGCTGCGTCGGATGCTGGCGGTGCGTCAGCGCCACAGCGCCTTCGGGCGTGGGACGCTGCGTTTCCTGCGGCCGCAGAACCGCAAGGTCATGGCCTATCTGCGCGAGCACGACGGCGACACCATCCTGTGCGTCGCCAACCTGTCCCGCACGTCCCAGGCCGTTGAGCTCGATCTCTCCGAATTCGCCGGTTGGACGCCGATGGAGATGTCGGGCAGCACGCCCTTCCCGCCCATCGGCCACCTCACCTATCTGCTGACCCTGCCCCCTTACGGCTTCCACTGGTTCCAGCTCTGCGAAAAGACCGATGGGCCAAGCTGGAGCACGGCGCCGAGCGGCGCGCAGGCCGAACAGCACACCTTCGTCCTGCGGGGCGATGTGGCCACCCTGGTCGAGCCGCTCCACCGGGCGGTCCTGGAGTCCGAGGTGCTGCCGAACTGGATGAGCGGCCGGCGCTGGTTCCAGGGCAAGGACGCCCAGCTGATCGCCACCCGCGTCAAGGGCTACTCCCCCTTGCCTGGCGCCCCGAACCAGATCCTGGCGGAGCTTGAGGTGGAGACCTCCGCCGGCTCTTCGGCCTATCTCGTTCCCCTGGGCGTGGCGTGGGAAGACGATCTCGGCGACCCCTACGCCCACAGCTTCGCCATGGCCCGCGTCCGCCGCGGCGCGCGGGTCGGCGACCTGACGGACGGCTTCCTGACGACAGAATTCGTGCGCTCGGTCATCACTGGCCTGCAGACCGACGCCAGGCTGGCCTCCCCCTTCGGCGATCTCGAATTCACTTCGGCGACCATCGAGTCCGGAGACGACGCCGAGATCGAATGGTCGTCGGCCGAGCAGAGCAACAGCTCGGTGATCATCGGCCGCGAGATCGTCCTGAAACTGCTGCGCAAGGTGGTTCCCGGCATCCATCCCGAAGCCGAGATGACCCGCGTGCTCAGCGAGCGCGGCTATCCCCACGTTCCGGCCTTTGTGGGCGAGGTTCGCCGCATCGCCCCCGACGGGACGCCCCACACCCTGATGGTGGCTCAGACCTTTATCTACAGTCAGGGGGACGGCTGGGACTGGACCCAGGACTACCTCCATCGCGTGATCGACGATCTGGTCCTGGCCGGTGATCAGAACACGGCCCCGGACTTCGCCTCCTATGCGGAGTTCGCCCGCGTCCTGGGCCGCAGCCTGGCTGAAATGCACGAGGTCCTGGCCCAATCCTGCGACGATCCGGCCTTTGCGCCTGAGATCATGGACGCCGACGCCGTCGAAGCGGTGCGCGCCAGCGTCATGCAGCAGGTCGACGGCGCCCTGGCCGTGCTGGAGAAGGACGGCGACTGGACCGAAAACCTTGGCCAAATCGCCGAGGCCATCCTTCAACGCCGCGGAAAACTGGATGAAGCGGTGCGCCGGCTTTCCGGCGCGGCCGCAGGCCAGATCCGCACCCGCATCCATGGGGATCTTCACCTGGGCCAGGTGCTGGTCACCGGCGGCGGCGTCACCTTCATCGACTTCGAGGGCGAGCCCGCCAAACCTCTGGACGCCCGCCGCGCCAAGGCCAGCCCCTTGCGCGATGTGGCCGGCATGCTGCGGTCCTTCGACTATGCCGCAGCGCTCGGGGCCGCCGCGGCGGCCAATGTGGCCCAGGGGGTTCAGGATCGGGCGATCGATGTAGTGGGCCAGTTCGAGTCCGTCGCCAGCCAGGCCTTCCTGGAGGGCTACGGCGAGGTGGCCGGCGCCTTCCCGGCCGAACTGCTCGACCTCTTCCTCCTGGAGAAGGCCGCCTACGAGGTCAGCTATGAGGCGGCCAACCGGCCGGCCTGGCTCGGCACGCCGCTTCGCGGTCTCGCCGCGACGGTTGATCGGCTGCTGGGGGGTGACCAATGAGCCATGAGGACCTGACCCTGACCCATAGCCTGACCTCCGCCCTGATGGAGGGACGGCTCACCGATCCCTTCGTCTTCCTGGGTCCCCACGAAGCCGAGGGGAATGTCGTCGTCCGCACCTTCCAGCCCGGCGCCGTTGCGGTGTCGGCCCTGCAGGATGGGGCGGCCCCCTCCCCTCTGGAGGAGGTCGCGCCGGGTCTGTTCGCTGGACGGCTGACGGGCAAGGGCCGCTATCGCCTGAGCATCGACTGGGGTTCGGCGACCCAGGAAACCGAGGATCCCTACGCCTTTGGCCTACTGCTGGGCGATCTGGATCTGCATCTCTTCATGGAGGGGGCCCACTGGGAGCTTGGCCAGAAGATGGGAGCCCAGCCTCAGACCCTTGAGGGCGTGGAAGGCGTTGGCTTTTCCGTCTGGGCGCCCAATGCGCGCCGGGTTTCGGTGGTCGGCGATTTCAACAGCTGGGACGGCCGCCGCCACCCCATGCGCCTGCGCCATCCGGCCGGGGTGTGGGAGCTGTTCGTACCCCGCTTGGGCCCGGGGGAGCGCTACAAATACGAGCTGGTCGGGGCAGGTGGCGAACTCCTGCCGCTAAAGGCCGATCCCCTGGCGCGGATGACCGAGCTGCCGCCCGGCCAGTCCTCCATCGTCGCGCCGAAGGCGGCCTATGACTGGACCGATTCCGACTGGATGGCCGAGCGGGCCCGTCGCCAGAAGCCCGATGCGCCGATCTCCATCTATGAGGTCCACGCCGCCTCCTGGCTGAGGCCCGACAGCGATCAGCCCAACCTCGACTGGGACGGTCTGGCCGACAGGCTGGCGCCCTATGTGGCCGATCTGGGCTTCACCCATGTGGAGCTCCTGCCGATCATGGAGCATCCGTTCGGCGGGTCGTGGGGCTACCAGCCCCTGTCGCAGTTCGCCCCCAGCGCGCGGTTCGGTTCTCCCGAGGGCCTGGCGCGGTTCGTCGACGCCTGCCATCGGCTCGGCGTCGGGGTGATCCTCGACTGGGTGCCGGCCCACTTCCCCACCGACACCTACGGCCTGGCCAGCTTTGACGGGACGCAGCTCTACGAGCACGCCGATCCGCGCGAAGGCTTCCACCAGGACTGGAACACCCTGATCTTCAATCTGGGCCGGCAGGAGGTGCAGGGTTTCCTGATCGCCAGCGCCCTCTACTGGCTGGAGACCTTCCACATCGACGGCCTGCGCGTCGATGCGGTGGCCTCCATGCTCTACCGCGACTACAGCCGCAACGCCGGGGAATGGGTGCCCAACATCCATGGCGGGCGCGAGAATCTGGAATCCATCGCCTTTCTGCGCCGGCTCAATGAGACGGTGGCCAGCCGTTGCCCGGGCGCAGTGACGATCGCAGAGGAATCCACCGCCTGGCCGGGCGTCTCCAGCCCCGTGGCGCAGGGCGGGCTGGGCTTCAACTACAAGTGGAACATGGGGTGGATGCACGACACCCTGAGCTATATGCAGCGCGATCCGGTCTATCGCAGCTGGCACCAGAACGAGCTGACCTTCGGCCTCCTCTACGCCTTCACCGAGCGGTTCGTGCTGCCGATCTCCCACGACGAAGTGGTGCACGGCAAAGGCTCGCTGTTGGGCAAGATGCCCGGTGACCGGTGGCGGCAGTTCGCCAATCTGCGGGCCTATCTCGCCTTCATGTGGGCTCATCCAGGCAAGAAGCTGCTGTTCATGGGCTGTGAGCTGGCCCAGCCCAGCGAGTGGAACCACGACAGCGCGATCCCATGGGAGCTTCTGCAGCAACCCGACCACGCCGGGATGCAGATGCTGGTGCGGGATCTGAACGCCATCTATGGCCGCGAAGCCGCCCTGCACCAGAGCGACGCCGATCCGGAAGGCTTCGCCTGGATCTGCACCGACGCGGAGGCCGGCGTCTTCGCCTTCCGGCGGCAGGCCGGCCGCGACGCCGCTCCGGTCATCTTCGCCGTCAACATGACGCCCGAGCCCCGGCGGGACTATCGCCTGGGCGCCCCAGAGGCCGGCGTGTGGTCCGAAGTCCTGAACACCGACGCCGAACGCTACGGCGGCGGTAACATCGGCAATGGGGGCGAGGTTCGCACCGCCCCCGACCGCGCCCACGGGCTCGCCCACAGCCTCAACCTGACCCTCCCTCCCCTCGGCGCCGTCATGCTGCGCCACCAAGGAACCGCCGCTTGATCCTGCTCCCGGACCGTCTCGAGGGCGGCCTGCCCTATCCCCTCGGCGCTAACTTCGACGGTCTGGGGGTGAACTTCGCCGTCTATTCCGCCCACGCGGAGAAGATCGAACTCTGCGTCTTCGAGGAGACCGGCCGGCGGGAGATCGCCCGGTTGCCGCTGCCCGAATGGACCGACGAGGTCTGGCACGGCTATCTGCCGGGGGCCAAGCCAGGCCTTCTTTATGGCTACCGGGCGCATGGGCCCTACGCCCCCCACGAGGGCCACAGGTTCAATCCCAACAAGCTGCTGATCGACCCCTACGCCCGCAGTCTGTCAGGGGAGCTGCGATGGACCGACGCCCTGTTCGGCTATCGGGTCAACGCCGCACGCGCCGACCTGACCTTTGATCGTCGAGACAGCGCGCCGGCCATGCCCAAGTCGATGGTCACCGCCGACCCCTTCGACTGGAGCGGCGACCGACGCCCCAACACGCCCTGGTCCGACACCGTCATCTATGAGTGCCATGTGCGGGGCCTGACCATGCTGATGGAGGAGGTGCGCCCCCCCGTCAGGGGCACCTTCGCGGCCCTG
This sequence comes from uncultured Caulobacteraceae bacterium, assembly GCA_937910255.1. Taxonomy (GTDB): domain Bacteria; phylum Pseudomonadota; class Alphaproteobacteria; order Caulobacterales; family Caulobacteraceae; genus Phenylobacterium. Next base: position 12,785 of record CALEOQ010000422.1, read on the forward strand.
ACCCATCCCAAGGTGATCGACCACCTGAAGCGCCTGGGCGTAACCGCCGTAGAGCTTTTGCCCATCCACGCCTTCGTGCAGGACCGCTTCCTGCAGGAGAAGGGCCTGACCAACTACTGGGGCTACAGCAGCCTCAACTATTTCACGCCGGAACGCAGCTATCTCTCGCGAGGCGACCAGAACGAGTTGCGCATGGCCGTGCGCAAGCTGCACGCGGCAGGCCTCGAAGTGATCATGGACGTGGTGTTCAACCATACCGCAGAGGGCAGCGAGCGCGGCCCCACCCTGTCGTTCCGGGGCCTCGACAACGCCAGCTATTACAGCCTCGTGGAGGGGGACCGGCGGTTCTGCGTCAACGACACCGGCACCGGCAATACGGTGAACATGTCCAAGGCCCGGGTCGTCCAGATGGTGGCCGACTCCCTGCGCTACTGGACGAAATCCTACGGGATCGACGGCTTCCGCTTCGATCTCGGCGTCACCCTTGGGCGTGAGAAGCACGGCTTCGATCCCGGCGCCGGCTTCTTTGATGTTCTGCGGCAGGACCCCACGCTCCAGGGGATCAAGCTGATCTCCGAGCCCTGGGACATCGGACCGGGCGGCTACCAGCTGGGCCAGCACCCGCCCGGCTTCGCCGAGTGGAACGACCGGTTCCGCGACGATGTGCGTGGCTATTGGCGCGACGACGAGGGGCGCCGCCCGGAGCTGGCCGCACGGCTGTCAGGGTCGGGCGACATTTTCGACCGTCGGGCCCGACGGCCCTGGGCGTCGGTCAACTTCCTGGCCTCCCACGACGGCTTCACCCTGGCCGATCTCGTCACCTATGAGAGCCGCCACAATGAGGCCAATGGCGAGGACAACCGCGACGGGCACGGCGAAAACCTCTCGCGCAACTGGGGGGCCGAGGGGCCGACGGCCGACGTGGACATCCAGCGCACCCGCGGACGGGTGATGCGGGCCATGTTGACGACCCTGTTTTCATCGTCGGGCACCCCGATGCTGCTCGGCGGCGACGAGTTTGGCCGCACTCAGGGCGGCAATAACAACGCCTACTGCCAGGACAACGAGATTTCCTGGTTCGACTGGCGGCAACTGGAGTCGCCGGAGGGCCAGGCCCAGATCGATTTCGTGTCCCGGCTGATCGCGCTCCGCAAGACCTATGGCGCGCTGCGGCCCAACCAGTTCCTGCACGGCCAGAACGAGTACGCCCCCGGCGTCCTGGACGTCGCCTGGTTCGACGAGCACGGCCGCGGCCTGTCGGCCGACGACTGGCAAACCCCCCACGCCTCGGCCCTGGCCATGCGCCGGGCTGCGCCCCGGGATGACGGCCGGGTTGATCTCATCACCCTGCTGACCAACGCCAGCGACGAGGCCATCACCTTCCACCTGCCCGAACCCATGGGGGCGCCGACGCTCCTGCTGGACAGCGCCCATCCGGGCGTGGGCGAACACGCCTTGACCGGCACCCAGGTCGAGGTCGGGGCCCATAGCGCGGTGCTGCTTCACTCTGTGGTCGAGGGCGCAGGCGGCGCAGGGCGTTGGGTTCATGAACTGCCCTTCGGCGCCACGGTCCTGGCCGACGACCGCACCCGCTTCCGGCTATGGGCGCCGGCCTGCGAGACGGTGATCCTGGAGGTCGAGGGACTGCCGGGACAGCCCATGACCGCCGTTGAGGCGGGATGGTTCGAGGCCGAAGCCCCCTGCGGTCCGGGATCGCTCTACAAGTATCGCGTCAGCGAAGACGTCTGCGTGCCTGATCCGGCCTCCCGCCGCCAGAACGGCGACGTGCACGACGCCAGTCTGGTGGTCGATCCCGCCGCCTACCAGTGGCGGACGGCCGACTGGATGGGGCGGCCCTGGGAAGAGGCGGTGATCTACGAGTTGCATCCGGGGCTGATGGACGGCTTCGCCGGCGTCGCCGAGCACTTGGAGCACCTCAAGGACCTGGGCTTTACGGCCATCGAACTGATGCCGATCGCCGATTTCCCCGGTCAGCGGAACTGGGGCTATGACGGCGTCCTGCCCTTCGCCCCCGATGCGGCCTATGGCTCGCCCGACGAGCTCAAGGCCATGATCGACCGCGCCCATGAGCTGGGCATGATGGTCTTCCTCGACGTGGTCTACAACCACTTCGGCCCGGACGGGAACGCGCTGGGCGCCTACGCCCCGCAGGTCTTCCGCGACGACATCCAGACCCCATGGGGGGCGGCCATCGACTTCCGGCGGCCCGAGGTGCGGCGTTTCTTCATCGAGAACGCCATCTACTGGATCAACGAATATCGCTTTGACGGCCTGCGTTTCGATGCGGTCCACGCCATCAGCGAACGCGACTGGATTGACGAGATGGGCGAGGCGGTCAGGGCCGCCGCCGGCCGCGAACGGCACATTCACCTGATCCTTGAGAACGACGACAATGTTCCCGAACACCTCAGCGGGACCTTTGACGCCCAGTGGAACGACGACGCCCACCACGTGCTCCATGTGCTGCTGACCGGGGAGACTGAGGGCTACTACCGCGCCTATGCCGAGGCGCCGGCCGAAGCCCTGGCCCGCAGCCTGGCCGAAGGCTTTGTCTATCAGGGCGAGCCCTTCCCCCTGCGAGACGGCGCCCCCCGGGGCGGCCCCAGCGCCAGCCTGCCCCCAACGGCGTTCGTGAACTTCATCCAGAACCATGACCAGATCGGCAACCGGGCCCTGGGCGAACGGCTGACGGTCTTGGCTGACCCCAAGGCCTTGAAGGCCGCTACGGCCCTCCTGCTCCTGGCGCCCCAGATTCCCATGGTCTTCATGGGCGAAGAGGTCGGCAGCCGCGCGCCCTTCCTCTATTTCACCGACCACAATGACGACTTGGCCGAGGCGGTCCGCGAGGGCCGACGCGCCGAGTTCGCCCACTTCCCGGCGTTCGCCGATCCCGAAGCCCGGGCGCAAATTCCAGACCCCAACGACCCTGAGACCTACGAGCCCCCCCACCCCGAGCCTGGGCCGGACGCCCCCCCCTGGCGCCACCTCTACCCGGACACGCACCAGACTCCCGCCAGCGACCCGACCCCCCCGCCTGACGGCGACCACCGCCGGCGGGCCCGCCCCCCCGCCCCGCC
>CALEOQ010000423.1 GCA_937910255.1 uncultured Caulobacteraceae bacterium
GTGTGAGTATGACACAGGATGCGCGGTGTGGGAGACGAGGTCGTGATGTAGGTTAATGCTCTTTTTTTTGACGTGGCCGCCCACCACCTTGATCAACACCCTGTCCCTACTCGACGCTCTTCCGTGCTGCCGGCCATCTCGGCCCGCTGCTCCTCGGTCAGGTCCGGCTCGCGGGCGAGGATCGCGGTGGCGGCGGCGTCGCGCTCGTCTAGCGCCAAGTCGGGCAGGATCTGCAACAGCCAGTGGATCAGCTCGCCCCGGCGGAACCGGCCAAGCCCGCCCACCCTAGCCAGCGGCGAGGGCGCCAGGATTTCCTCGGCCTCCCCCAGATCGGACGGCGAGGCGAAGCGGGCCAGGGGATCGATGGCGGCGTCGACCCGCGCCCAGTCGGGCAGGGGGGCGGTGGTCGGCGCGTCGCTCAAGCCCCGGCCCAGGACCTGCGGGTCCTCGCCAAACCGCCGGGCCTCCACCTGGCCGCAGGCGGCCGGGCGCAGGTGAGGGCCGACCATCTCGTGGGCGAAGCCGGCCTGGATGGCGGCCCACCAGCCTTTCAGGTTCTCTTCCTTGGTCCTGGCGGCGATCCGGCCGCAGATCACCAGCCGGTCGCGGGCCCGGGTGAGCGCCACATAGAGCAGGCGATAGGCCTCCTCCTCATCCTTGCGGGCGCGCAAGTCCCGCGCCGCCGTGGAGGCCGCGCAGTCCAGCGTCTTGGACGGGCACCAGAGGAAACCGCCGTCTTGCGTTTCCAGCAGGGGCGAGCCGCGGCCCAGCCCCGACAAGGTGGTCTCGGGCAGGAAGACGATGGGCGCCTCCAGCCCCTTGGCGCCGTGGGCGGTCATGACGCGGACCTCGTTGCGGGCCGCCTCCATCTCGCGCTTGACGGTGATGTTGAGGCCGGCCAGCGCATCGGCCAGGCCCTCCAGGTCGCAGACGCCGCGCTGTTCGGCGGCCTGGGCCTGGGCCAGGAACTCGTCCAGGGCGTCCTCGGCCTCGGTCCCCAGCCGGCGCACGATCCTCTGGCGCATGGAGGCGCCGGCGTCGTCGCGAAGTGTGAGCAGCCGGCCATAGAATTCGAACGGCCGCCGCCGCTGGGCCTCGTCGCGGGCGGCGGTAAGGAAGGCGAGCGCCTGCGTCCAGTCGGGGCGCTCAGCGGCGCGGGCCTGCAGGGCGCTCCACAGGTCGCCGGGCTTGCGGGGTTTGGCGATTGCGTAGAGGGCGTCATCGTCCAGGCCGCAGAAGGGGCTCTTGAGCAGGGCCGCCAGGTTCAGCTCGTCCTGCGGGAACAGCACGAAGCGGGCCACGGCCAGCAAATCGTCGAAGATGATGTGCTCCGAAAGCGCCAGCCGGTCGGCGCCGGCCACCGGCACGCCCCGGCGCTTGAGCGCCCGCAGGATGTCTTCAAACAGCGCCTTGCGCCGCCGCACCAGGATCAGCACGTCGCCATAGCGGGCCGGCCGCCAGGCGCCGCGGGTCCCGCCCACGCCGTCCAGGTCCTTGTCGAACACCCCATCACCCCGGGCCACCAGGTCCTCGATCTCGCAGGCGATGTTTTCGGCCAGGCGGCGGTTGGCGCTGGCCGGACCTTCCACGTCCAGCGGCGCGTCCCAGGCCTCGCGCTCCTCCCCCTCGGGCTCCCGCTCCAGGGGCCAGAGGTCGACGCAGCCCCGGTGGTGGGCGCGCATGGGGATGTGGCGCACGGCGTCCTCGCCCCGGGCCGGCGGCACGCCCCCTTGGGTTTCGGGCGCGGAGAAGACCGCATCGACAAAGCTCAGCACATCGACGGTGGAGCGCCAGGAGGCGGCCAGGGGCACGCTTTGGGCGCGGGCGCCGGCGTCGTGGATGCGTGTGAGATAAGCCTCGGTCTCCAGTTCGAGACGTTCTGGCGCGGCGCCCTGGAAGGAATAGATCGACTGCTTCTTGTCGCCGACCACGAACAGGCTGCGCAGGGCCTGACGCTCGCGGCCTTCGCCGGCGAAGAACTCGGCGGTCAGCGCGCTGAGGATCTCCCACTGTTCCGGGGCGGTGTCCTGGGCCTCGTCCAGCAGGATGTGGTCGATGCCGCCGTCCAGCTTGTAGAGCACCCAGGCGGCCATGGGGCGTTCGGCCACCAGGGACCGCGTCTTCTCGATCAGGTCGCCGAAGTCGAGCGCCCCGGCCGCGGCCTTCTCCTGGCCGTAAGCCGTCAGATAGGCCTGGGCCAGCACCAGCACATAGGCGCTGTCCCAGGCGATATTGGCGGCCCGCACCTGGTCCCGCGCCGTGGCCAGGCGGTCCTGCTCGTCCAGCAGGGCCTGACGCAGGGGTTCGGCTGAGGCCAGGGCCTTGGTCTTGGCCACCCAGGTCGCCGGCGTGCCCTCGCCGCCCTGGGTGAAGAGCGCCTTGAGCGCATCGGAAAGGGTCGCGTCCGGGTCGGCCGCCACGGCTGCAAGCGTCTGAGAACAGGACTGGTCGGTCTTGCCGCCCAGCGCCAGGACCTCGGCCGCCTCCCGCCAGAGCCCCCGGTCGAGCTCGGCCATGGCGGCGGCCGCCACCGCTTCCGGATCGGCCTCGCCGTCGAAGCCGCAGGTCTGCCAGATCCAGGCCAGCGCACCGTCCAGGCCGCCCTGGCGATGCACAAAGCCGTCCAGCGCCCCGCGACGGGCCTCGAAGGTGGCGAACATCTGCTCGAAGGCGCGGAAATCCAGGCTGACCGACAGCCGCGCATAGGCCTGGGCCACAGCGCCCTCGCCGGTCAGGGCATGGCGGGCCACAGCCTGGCGGGCGGCCCGGGCGATCAGGGCCGCGGCCGGGTCGTCCATCACCCGGAAGCCCGGCGAGATGCCCGCCTCCAGGGGGAAGCGCCGCAGCAGCTTCTCGCAGAAGGCGTGGATGGTCTGGATCTTCAGGCCGCCGGGCGTCTCCAGGGCCTGGGCGAACCGGGCCCGGGCGGCCGACAGGCGGGCGGCGTCATAGGAATCAGGCCTGCGCCCCTCCAGCTTGGCGCGCGCCGCGCCCCGGGGCGCCCCATCGCACCCCCACCCTTGGCCCCGCACGGCCAACAGCCGACGCCCCAACCCGGCGGCCCGCGCCGCGGCG
>CALEOQ010000424.1 GCA_937910255.1 uncultured Caulobacteraceae bacterium
GAGTGTAAGGTGATTGAGGGATGTATGAGGGTAGAAGGTTGGGAGAAGGAAGTGGTGGAGAAGAGTGTTAGATACGTTTGGTATTGACTAGAAGAATTATGATTAGGAATTTTGTCATGTTTTTTTTTTAATGATACGGCGACCACCGAGATCTACACTCTTTCCCTACACGACGCTCTTCCGATCTGCCTCCACGTCGTGCCCGCTCTCCATCGTGGTGACAACCGAAAGAACTGACGAGGTCGGAAACCAGACGCAGACCAATTCTTCGCCAGGCTCGGCGACCTGGGCCCCCCGATGCAGCGAAACGTCCATCAGGTACGGCGTAAGAAGACCAAGGGTTTCGGCCGAAAGTCTACCTAAGAAGTCGTTGGCCTCGAATTCCACCCAGTGTCCCATGATTTTCCACGCTTCCGGCGCGTGGATGGCGATACCTGCCAGCTGCCTGACAGGGTCAACGAGTTTGCGTTTGAATGAGCAACGCGCCCCTGTCTGTCGAGTTGCGCACCTACGCTACTCAAAGATGACCATGGGTTTTGGTACGACCCTGGAATCCACAAGGAAATCTCGCCTTGGTGGCCGTCCGGCAGGCTCTGAGCCTGCGCCCAGTTCCGCGGCAGATCCGACCCACGGACTGCCTCCGCATCCTTACGTCTTCCTTATGCGCCAGCGCGCAACGCCATCTCGCGCCCTTATGCGGCTCGGGCGGACAGTGCCCCATCGCAAACTGATGGCGGCCGAACATGCTCGACATCCTCTATCTGGCCCTGGCGCTCGGCGCCTTCGCCCTGCTCGGCGCGCTGGTCGCCGGGCTTCGGCGGCTCTGACATGGCCGAACTCGTCCTCTGGGGCGCCGGCGCCCTCGTGATCGGCGGCTACATGCTGGCCGCCCTGCTGCGGCCTGACCGCTTCTGACGGAACGCTCATCATGAACTGGCAAGGCTGGGCGGAAATCGCCCTGACCCTGGGGCTGCCGTTCCTCCTCGGCTGGCCCATAGGCGTCTTCATCTCGCGGGTCTGGAACCAGGAGCGCACCTGGCTCGACCCCGTGCTGCAACCTGTCGAGCGCGGATTTTACGTTGCGCTGGGCGTTCGTCCCGACCAGTCCCAGACCTGGACCGGCTACGCCGCCGCCCTGCTGGCCTTCAATGCGGCGGGCTTTGTCCTGCTCTACGCCATCCTGCGGCTGCAGGGCCTGCTGCCGCTGAACCCGCAGGGGTTCGGGGCGCTCTCCGAACCGCTGGCCTTCAACACGGCCGTCAGCTTCGTCACCAACACCAACTGGCAGGCCTATAGCGGCGAGACGACGCTGAGCCACCTCAGCCAGATGGCCGGCCTGACGGTGCAGAACTTCCTGTCGGCGGCCACCGGCGCGACCGTCGCCGCGGCGCTGGCCCGCGCCTTCGCCGCTCACAGGCAGACCGGCCTTGGCAACTTCTGGGCCGATCTGGTGCGCACCACGCTCTGGGTGCTGCTGCCCCTGTCGATTGTCGCAGCCCTGGTCTTCGCCGCCCTCGGCGTGCCGCAGACCCTTTCGGCTTCGGCCACGGCCACAACACTCGAAGGCTCTGAGCAGACCATCCCGATGTTCGCCACGGCCAGTCAGCTGGCTATCAAGCAGCTCGGCATCAATGGCGGCGGCGTGTTCGGCGTGAACTCAGCCCATCCGCTGGAAGGCCCCACCCCGCTGGCCAACTTCATCGCCGCCATCTCGATCAACGTCCTAGGCTGGGCGGCCTTCTTCGCCTTTGGCCGCACGGCCCTGGCCGGCCGAAATCTGCGCGCCATCGCCATCGCCGCCCTCCTCCTGCTCTCGACGGGCGCCGCGGCGCTCTACTGGACCGAGACCCAGGCCCCGCCGGCCCTGGTCGCCGCCGGCGCCGAGGCCTCGGTGAACATGGAAGGCAAGGAGGTGCGCTTCGGCGCCCCGGCCTCGGCCGTCTGGGCGGCCATGACCACCGGCGCCTCCAACGGCTCCGTCAATTCCATGCATTCGAGCTTCATGCCGCTGGGCGGCGGGGTGCAGATCTTCTTCATGCAGCTGGGTGAGATTCTGCCCGGCGGGATCGGCACGGGCGTCGGCTTCATGCTGATGATGGCCCTGCTCGCGGTCTTCGTGGCCGGGCTGATGGTCGGCCGCACGCCGGAATATCTCGGCAAGAAGATCGAGGCCCGCGAGGTCCAGTACGCCATGCTGGCCGTGCTGGTCCTGCCGCTGACCATCCTCGGCTTCTCGGCGGCCGCTGCGGTGCTGCCCGTGGCCTTGCAGAGCCTGGCCAATCCCGGACCCCATGGGTTGTCGGAGATCCTCTACGCCTACACCTCGGCCAGCGCCAACAACGGCTCGGCCTTTGCGGGCCTGGCCGCCGACACCCCCTGGTGGAACACGACGCTGGGTCTGGCCATGCTGATGGGCCGCTTCCCCGGCATCGTCATCATGCTGGCCATCGCCGGCGCCCTGGCGGCCAAGCCCAAGCTGGCTCCCTCGGCCGGGGCCCTGCCCACCGACAACGGGCTTTTCATCGGCCTGCTGATCGGGGTGATCCTGATCCTGGGCGGCCTCCAGTTTTTCCCGGCCCTCGCGCTCGGCCCGATCGTCGAGCACTTCCAGGCGCTTGACGCGCTGGCCGCCTCGCGGAGCACACTCCCATGAGCACAATCGACACGCCCCTGGGCGAACACCGTGGCCGGGCCTCCAGCCTCGCCGCGGGCCTCGATGGCCCGGCCCTGGCGCGGGCGGCCAAGGACGCCGCCGTCAAGCTCGACCCGCGCCGGCTGACCGGCAATCCGGTCATCTTCGCCACCTGGCTGGTGGCGGTGCTGAGCACGATCTCGGCCGCCCTGATCATCGGGCGGGGCGAAGACGGCGCCTTCGCCGTCCAGCTGGCGGTCTGGCTCTGTGCCACCGTTCTGTTCGCCCATCTTCCTGAGTGCATCGCCTCGGGCCGCGGCATGGCCCCCGCCGGCCGCCTCCGCGCCAGCCCGCTCAGCCCCCGCGCCAACCCGGTCACAGGCCCGCCCCCCGCGACCACGCCGACCCCACCCCCACCGTAGCCCGACCCCGGACCCCGGTCCC
>CALEOQ010000425.1 GCA_937910255.1 uncultured Caulobacteraceae bacterium
GTGGGCCGTGGGCAGCACCGCTCTCGTCGGCTGGTGCCAAAGCTGGCCTACCCGGCCTGGCCGTGCCGGGCGGTATCAGTAGCCCTCTTTTTTTGTCAGGCCGCGGCCGGCGTGCGGCGTTACGACGTGACTGGCTCTCACACGTGTGCTCTTCCGCTCTCTCCCGGCCCTGGACCGCGCGCTCGCCCTCACCGCCTGGGAGACCGGCGGCCTGACCGTCGCCTTCGGCACGCCTGCGCCGCCGGCCCACGCCCTGGGCTGCGTCAGTCTGATGGCGTTCGGCGGCGGCGAGGACTTCGATGTCAGCGGCTTCGAGACGGCGGTGGGGCTGCTGGCCACGGCCCTGGCCTGTCTGGCCGAGAATGAACCGGCCGTGCTGGGCCTGGCCGGCCTGGCCGAGTGGCTGGCCGCCCAGGGGCTGGCCTATGATTCCGACGAGGGCCGGAAGGCCGCCCGCGACCTCTTTGAGCGCACACGCCTGGCGGCCCATGCCGCCTGCCCGGCCCTCAATGGCGGCCCTGGCGTGTTCGACGATCCGGAGCTCGCCCTGATGCTCGGCGGGGCCAGCGCCGCCGGCGAGCCGTGGGAAGGCCCTGTCACCTTCGCCGAAACCGCCGATGGCCACATCATGCGGGTGGTGAGCGAGGCCGCCCTCTGTGGCCTGCAGGCCCTCGGCGCCGACCTGGATGCGGCCCGCTGGCGCCTGCTGGGTCATGGCAGCCTGGAGCATGCGCCGGGCATCGACCATGCCGCCCTGACGGCGCGGGGCTTCACCGAGCACGAGATCGGCGCGGTGGAAGCCGCCCTGCCCTATTGCCTGGCCCTGCGCGAGGCCTTGCGTCCCGAGGTGGTCGGCGAGGGGTTCCTGGCCGATGTCCTCGGCGCGCCGGGCGAGGATCTGCATGATCCGCGGTTCGACGCCCTGCGCGTCATGGGGTTCACCGAGGCCGAGATCGCCGCGGCCCAGGCCTACGCCCTGGGCGCCAACCGCCTGGACGGGCCCGACCTGGACGCCGCCCAGCAGGCGGTCTTCCTCACCGCCGATGACCTGGGGCCAGCCCCTTATCTCGCCCTGCTGGCGCACATCCAGCCGGCTCTGACGCAACCGGCGCAGGCCGACTTCACCCTGCCCTGGGACGCCAGTCTCGAGGACGTACAGACCCTGATGGCCCAGGCGAGGGACGCCGGGGTCTGCGCCGTGCATATCCAGCGCGCCGAGCCCTCGGCCTATCAGGGCCTCGACCTGCCCCCCGTGCGGGAACCGACGCGGGCTGAACCTCTTCGCGCCGAGCCCTCGCCGGCCGCCTCAGTGTCCCCGCCGGAGGAGCGGATCGTCGAGCGCGTGGTCGAACGCGAGCGCGCCAGGCGCAAGCTGCCGGACCGCCGCAAGGGCTATATCCAGAAGGCCTCGGTGGGCGGGCACAAGGTCTATCTGCACACCGGCGAGTATGACGAAGGCGAGCTCGGCGAGATCTTCATCGACATGCACAAGGAGGGCGCCGCCTTCCGATCGCTGATGAACAACTTCGCCATCGCCGTCTCCATCGGGCTCCAGTACGGCGTGCCCCTGGAAGAGTTCGTCGAGGCCTTCGTCTTCACCCGGTTTGAGCCGGCCGGTCCGGTGACCGGCAACGACTCGGTGCGCTCGGCCACGTCGATCCTGGACTATGTGTTCCGCGAACTGGGCGTCTCCTATCTGGGCCGGGACGACCTGGCCAACGCCGATCCGGACGAGCTCAACGCCGATGGCCTGGGCCGCGGCAAGGCCGATGAGCCGGCCCTCGCCACCGGCGAGCCGCAGCCGGCCTCCCGTTACATCTCCAAGGGATTTTCCCGCGGCGCGGCGCCGGACAACCTGGTGGTTCTCTCCCTCTCCGATCACCGGGCGAGCCGGGCGCAGAGCGCCCAGGCGGCCGATGTCTGCGCGGCCTGCGGCGACATCGCCGTGGTGCGCAAGGGCGCCAGCCTGATCTGTGAGACCTGCGGCGCCCGGGCTGGACGGATCGACGACGCCGCAGGCTAGGGCCCAGGCGCACACCTGGCCTTAAGCTTGCAGGTCTAGGGCAGACCCTGTTCCTTTGCTTGCAAGGCCTCGCCTATGAGACTGACGACATCCCTCCTCGCCCTGGCCGCTGTCCTGGCGATGACGGCCCCGGCCGCCGCCCAGAACGCCGTCCAGATCGGTCAGGCCCGCAATGGGGCGAGTTGCCCCAAGTGCAATCTCTTCCAGGCGGATTTCAGCGGCCTGACCCTCAGCGGCAAGACCTATGCCGGGGCGCGGCTTCGCCAGGCCGACCTCAGCCTGTCGATCATGACGCGGACGAACTTTTCGGGCGGCGACCTGCGGGACGTCGAGGCCTATGGCGGGGTCTTCACCGGATCGAATTTCGCAGGCGCGAACCTGACCAACGCCAGCCTTGTCGGGACCCATCTGCAAGGCGCCAGCTTCCGCGGCGCCAACCTGACCGGAACCAACTTCTCCGGCGCCGAAATGGACCGGGCGACCGGCCTGACCCAGGGACAGCTCAACGCCGCCTGCGGCGACGTCGCCACGCGCCTGCCGGGCAATCTCCGCATCCCCGCCTGCTAAGGTCGTAAAATTACTGCGATTTAAGTGGTCTTTCCGTCTGAGGCGTCACAGATGAAGGCTCGACACGGAGCCTGTATGACCCGACTGACCCGCCTTTTCGTCCTGATCGCCGCCCTGGGCGCCCTTGCGCCCGGCGTCGCCAGCGCCCTGACCGGCGACAAGGCGGTCGCCCGCATGGTGGCGTTCGGCGGCTCCTGCGCCAATTGCGAACTCTCGGGCCGGAAGCTGGCCGGGGCCCGCTTCATGGGGGCCGACTTCACCGGCGCCGCCCTGGTGGGCTCGGACCTGCGCGGCGCGCGCTTCCACGGCTCGGACTTCAGCAAGGCCGACCTGTCACGGGCCGACATGTCCGAAAGCTCGATGATGGGCGCGAGTTTCGACGGGGCGAACCTGTCGGACGCCGTGCTCCGCTCGGCCGAAGCCAACGGCGCCGACTTCGCCAGGGCTGATCTCAGCGGCGCGGACCTGCGCGAACTGGAAGGCAGCGGCTCAAACTTCGCCTCGGCCAATCTTCAGGACGCGCGCCTGGATGAGGCCGAACTCAATGGCGTGAACTTCTCGCGGGCCAACGCCCGCGGCGCCGACTTCAGCGAGGCCGAGCTCACGGCGGCCAATCTCCAGGGTGGCCGGTTCGACAACGCTTCGTTTCGTGAAACCGAACTCGACATGGCCAGCCTGCGCGGCGCCACCTTCGCCGGCGCCGACTTCCGCGGGGCCAGTCTGGACCGCACCGATATCGGCGGCGCCGACCTTTCCCGCGCCCGCGGTCTCAACCAATCCCAGCTGGACGACGCCTGCGCCGACAACGGCACCAAGGTCCCGTCAGGCCTCACGGCCAAGAGCTGCGGCGGACGCCGGGTGGTGGTGCGCGTGCGGCCTCCGCCCGCGCCGCCGGCCCCCCCGGCCCCGCAGATCGGAAGGGCCCACGTCTGAACCCCCGTCCCCTCGTCAGCCCGTATGCCGTCTC
>CALEOQ010000426.1 GCA_937910255.1 uncultured Caulobacteraceae bacterium
GGGGGAGGTGAGGTGGACGTCTGTGGAAAAGGAGAGCATGGGTGGGAGGGTAGTGAGTAGTACTATTTTTTTTTTTTTTACTGACACGGCGACCACCGAGATATACACTCTTTCCCTACACGACGCTCTTCCGATCTAAGGCGATCGAGGATCCCACGTGACCCTCCCATCCATGGCCGAGGCTGCTGTCAACAAGCGCGGCTTCACCACTGGCCGCAAGGTGCGGTTCGCCGACTGTGATCCTGCCGGCATCATCTACACCGGGGCCTATGTGGACATGGTCAATGGCGCGATCGAGGACTTCTTCGGCCAAGCGCTGGGGCTCGACTACTACGGCTTCATCACGGACGAAAAGGTGGGGCTGGGCTATGTGCGCTACGCCACGGACTTCATGCGCCCGGGCTTCATGGGAGACGACCTCGAGTTCGTGGTCAGCCTCAACCGCATCGGGCGAAGTTCCATCGGCCTGGAGGTCAAGGCCCGGCGTGGCGACGATTCCCTGATGCACACTGAACTGGTGATCGTCACCACAGACCTGGTGACCCACGCCGCCATCCCTTTGCCGCCGCCGCTGCGCGCCGCGCTGACCCGTTTCCAGGACCAAAGCCTATGACCGTCGCCAAGCCCATTCCGTCGCTGACCAGCCAGCGGAGCGTGCTGCCGGAGGGTTGGCCGCGCCCCAAGGGCTTTTCCAACGGCATGCTGGCCTATGGCCCCACGGTGTTCATCGGGGGCCAGATCGGCTGGGACGTGGCGGGTCGGTTCCCCGATGGATTCGTGCCGCAGGTGCGGCAGGCCCTGGCCAATATTTGCGATATTCTGGTCCAGGCGGGGGCAGGGCCCGAGCACCTGGTGCGGATGACCTGGTACGTCACCGATATGGACGCCTATCTGGGCGCGCAAAAGGAGATCGGCGCGGTCTATCGGGAACTGATCGGCCCGCACTATCCCGCCATGGCCCTGGTGCAGGTGGTGCGGCTGGTGGAGCCCCAGGCGGTGGTCGAGATCGAGGCGACAGCCGTCCTGCCCAGCGAGATGGTTCCCCCTAGCCGCCTGTGAAGGTTGGCCGAGCCTTATCCACGAAGCCCTGAAAAGCCAGGCGGAAGTCTTCGGTCTGCATGCAGATGGCCTGGGCCTGGGCCTCGCTCTCGATGGCGGTCTCCAGGCTCATATTCCATTCCTGGTTCAGCATCGTCTTGGTCATCATGTGGGCGAAGGTGGGGCCGGAGGCCAGGCGTCCGGCGAGCTTAATGGCTTCGGCCATGAGGGCTTCGGGCTCGACCAGCCGGTTGTAAAAGCCCCATTCGGCGCCCTCAGTCGCTGTCATCACCCGCCCGGTATAAAGCAGCTCGGCGGCCCTGCCCTGGCCGATGAGGCGGGGCAGAATCGCACAAGCCCCCATATCGCAGCCGGCCAGGCCCACGCGCACGAAAAGGAAGGCGGTTTCCGCCCTCGGTGTCGCCAGGCGAAGGTCAGAGGTCATGGCCAGGATGGCGCCGGCGCCGACACAGACCCCGTCAATGGCCGAGATCACCGGTTGCGGGCAGGCCTTGATCGCCTTGACCAGATCGCCGGTCATCCGCGTGAAGGCCAGGAGCTCGCGCATGGACATGCCCGTGAGCGGCCCGATAATGTCGTGAACATCGCCGCCTGAGCTGAAATTTCCGCCCGAGCCGGTGATGATCACCACCTTGATGTCATCCTGATAGACAAGGTCCCTGAAGAAATCTCGTAGTTCGGCATAGCTGTCGAACGTCAGAGGATTCTTTCTATCCGGGCGGTCCAGAGTCACGGTCGCCACCGCGCCGTCCACGGCGAGTCGGAAATGTCGCGGCTCGGCCATCAAGGGGGCTTCAGAGGAAGGCGAGTTGGACGTCATCAGGCTTGAACCTCACGGGACGAACAGGCGCGGCAGGCGCCGCCACCCTGTCAAAAAGCATAATTTCAAACCTAAACTAATCCAAGTGGCGCCTGAGAATTAAGCGGTCTTTCCAAACGCGCAGCAGGAGATGGCGCGGGAGGGGAGGCGCATTGACAGTTTTACGACCACTACTTTAAACCTAAAGCAATTCCTTCCTCGTGAAGTGATCGGAGGTCCATCAATGGCGCGATCAAAAGCTGACGGCGTCGAAACGCTCGGCCTTTCCGCTCCTAGGTCCTTGTGAGCCGCCGTTGCTTGGCGCCGCGGATCTTTATCGGGTTTTCAGTTTGCTGCGCAATTCTGCGCCAACCGCGTCAGCCGACCCAAGTCGGCGGCCGGACAAGGGGGAGCTACATATGAAATCTACAAGGCCGAGCGGCCATCGCCGTCGTATCGCCATGCCGCTGCGCACCGCACTGCTCGTCACGGCCATGTCCGGCGTCGCCGGCGCGGCCCTCGCCCAGGCCTCGTCCGGCCCGGTCGACCTCGATGAG
>CALEOQ010000427.1 GCA_937910255.1 uncultured Caulobacteraceae bacterium
GCAAGTAGCTGCTGAAGGGGGAGGCACGTGTGTGTGGGGTGGGTGTTGGTGGTGTGGGGCATGGAGCATGTCGTTTTTTTTTTTCAAGCAGAAGACGGCATACGAGGTTACGACGTGACTGGAGTTCAGACGTGTGCTCTTCCGATCTCTGAGCCGGCCCGGCGCAAGCCCCGGCGACGTCGCCGCAGGGCCCCGGCCGGAGGCGCGGCATGAAGCCCGAGGCGGCCGAGGCCGTCGAGACCTGCCGGATCGACGTCTGGCTGTGGCGAGCCCGCTTCTTCAAGACCCGGTCCCTCGCGGCGGCCTTCGTGGAGGGCAAACGGGTGCGTCTGACGCGGTCGGGCCAGGAGAGCCGGCTGGACAAGCCCTCGCGCAATGTTCGGCCCGGCGATCAGCTGGTCTTCGCCGTGGGCGGCAAGGTCACCGCGGTGACCGTCGAGGCCATGGGCGAACGGCGCGGCCCGCCGGCCGAGGCCCGCACCCTCTATTCACCCTTGCAGATATACTGAGCAGCATCAGAGGCGCAGACGCGCTATGGCCTCAGGTTGACAAGGCGCCCCCGCGCCGTGAAAAACCCGCGCCTCTAACACCCCCCGCGTCCCCGTTGGCCGCGACCGGAGCTATTGTCCCGATGACCTATATCGTCATGGATCCCTGCATCAAATGTAAGTTCATGGATTGCGTGGAGGTGTGTCCGGTGGACTGCTTCTACGAAGGCGAGAACTTCCTGGCCATCAATCCGGACGAGTGCATCGACTGCGGGGTCTGTGAGCCGGAGTGCCCGGTGGACGCCATCAAGCCCGACACCGAGGACGATCCGGACGGCAAGTGGCTGAAGCTGAATTCGGAATATTCGCGGGTCTGGCCGAACATCACGGTCAAGGGCGACCCCCCCGCCGACGCTGAAGCTTTCGAGCGCGAAACCGGCAAACTGGAGAAGTACTTCAGCGAGAAGCCTGGCCGCGGCTCCTGACCCGAGGCGGCGCCTGACCCTGCAGGTTCGGCGCCAAGCCTTTCTTTCGGCTCGATTTTATGGTATCGTCATACTCGACGTGGAGGTAAGCGGCTGTCGCTTGCCCCGTCGATGAACAGAAGAGCCGTCGCCGGCCGAGAACGCCCGCCCAGGGCGAGGGTGTCTAAAGAGGTCTACTCCGTTCCCAGGATCGCCGTCCTTCGCGCACCCGCCGCGTTGTGGATTGGTTCGTCCCTGTGAGCGGCGTTTTCCTGACTCCGGATCGGCATTGCGGCGCATTTTGAAGGGTCTCGCAATGAGCAAGAACGGTCTGGACTTCCAGGTTGGCGATCATGTCGTCTATCCGGCGCACGGCGTCGGCCAGGTGCAGGCGATCGAGACCCAGGACGTCGCCGGTCTTTCGCTTGAAGTCTATGTGATCACCTTCGACCACGAGAAGATGACCCTGCGCGTGCCCACCGGCAAGGCGCGCAGCTCGGGCCTCCGCTCCCTGGCCGAAGGCGACGTGGTCAGCCAGGCGCTGAACACCCTGAAGGGCCGCGCCCGCGTCAAGCGCACCATGTGGAGCCGCCGCGCCCAGGAATACGAAGCCAAGATCAATTCCGGCGACCTGATCTCCATCGCCGAGGTGGTCCGCGACCTGCACCGGGCCGAGAACCAGCCGGAACAGTCCTATTCCGAGCGCCAGCTCTATGAATCGGCCCTGGACCGCATGGCCCGGGAAGTGGCCGCCATCGAGCAGATCGACCGCGACGCCGCCATCGTCATGTTGAACAAGTCGCTGCTGGTGAAGGCCTCGGCCGCCGCCTGAGCCTGCGCGCTTTCAGACGATCAAGACGCCCGGCCGCCGCGCCGGGCGTTTTTCGTTGGCCAGCCCGCCAATGCAGAGGTCTTAAGGGGGCTTGGCGCCGCCCCCCGCCCCATGGCATCGCTCCAGCCCAAGCCGGCCCGGTAGCTCAGCAGGACAGAGCAGCGGTTTCCTAAACCGAAGGTCAGGGGTTCGAGTCCCTTCCGGGCCGCCAGCGCTGCAACAGCTCCAAAAGCCCTTGAAGCAGGCCCTCGGACGGGTAGGGTCTTCTGGTGAAAAAGTGCTGAGCCCCTCTCGCGTTCGCGCGAGGCTGACCACCCGGAGCGCGCTCGTAAGCGCACCCATTGGCTCGCCTTAACTTTCCCTAGGACAACCCCGTGAATACGACACCCCACGGCCCATCGGCTGCGATGGACGTCTACGCCCGCGCCCAGACCCTTGTGCCGATTTCCGCCAGCCGAAGGCTGAACCTCTGCATTACTGGCGAAGGCCCCATCACGGTGGTTCTTGCCGCAGGCTACCTCGGCGTCACCCTGGATTGGGCGCTCGTGCAGCACCGGCTCTCGCGGCGGTTTCGCGTCGTCTCCTTCGACAATGCGGGCCTGGGTTTCAGCGATCCAGGGCCGGAGCCCAGAACCTCAGGCGCCATCGTTGCTGATCTGCGCGCCGCCTTAGCCGCGGCGCAACTGGGTCCACCTTACATTTTCGTCGGGCACTCGGCCGGCGGCATACGCATGCGGCTGTTTGCAGCCCTCTATCCTCAGGACTGCCTGGGCTTGGTCATGGTTGACTCCTGCTTCGCCGATTGGGAGCAGCGTCTCTATGGCGAACCAAGCCCTCACCTCGAACAAGAACGAGAGGTCTTCCAACGATTGCTGGAGTTGAGCTTGGCTGGGCGGCTCACCCCAGAAGCTGCGGACTACAAAGCTCGCATTGCGGTGCCCCGCCCCGACCTCTCGCCGGCCATGAACGCGGCCTTCCACGACATGTGGACGCGCCCGTCCTACCTGCGCACGGCCATTTCAGAGAGCCTCCATCTGCGGGCCTCAACCGCCATCGAGGCGGCGGCAGACCGGAGGCCGCTTGGCAAAACGCCGCTCGCCGTACTCAGCGCCACGGACATGACGCGAAGCGCGTTCCTCGAAAGCGACGCGCAGACGGCGGCCTGGTTTGGCATGCACGATGAGCTCGCCGACCTATCTGAGCGCGGCTTCCGACGCCTGGTCGATTGCGGACACAACATCCCCATCGAGCACCCAAAGGCCGTCGTCGCTGCGGTCGAAGAGGTGGCGGCCATGGCGGGGTAGGGCTGGGGAGGAGGCTCAGCGCTCAGCTGACCCCTATCCGCTTCGCTGTGGAGATGAGCGCCGGATGGCCAAACAAGCCGTCGGCCGGGGGGCTCTAGCCAAAGCTGTGGTATCAGCTCCTGGTGGGCTCTGGCGTCCGGCGAATGTCGCGCCAGTAGACGTCAGCGACATCGGGGTCCACGTCGGCTGCTTGGGTGATGCGTCCGTAGAGACCATCCGCGCCATCGCGCCGCGGACCGGAAATCCAGAAGCGCTCGCCGGTCGCAACGTCGTAAAAATTGGCCTTGAATCCGGCCCCCTTGAGGCTCTGGAAAGTCCGTCCTGCATAACTGAGCGTTGCGCCAGTCTTCGAGAACGTCACCCTCCCAATGCGGCCAACCGCGTCCAGGCCACCGGATTTGTCTTCGATGTACATGATCCGCGAGCGCATTCAGCATGACCTACATTGCTACCGGCTAGGAGCCGTGAAGACCCTGACAGCTGGTCGACCCAGGAGACCATCGACAATGGGCTTGGGTCCATTGCGGAGCTCCGCAGCCCTTCGTGACCGAAAGTAGACGGAACGCCTCTAAACCACAGGCAGCATACTGCTCAGATCCAAGGCGAATACAATGAAGCCCCGAGTGACCGTGAGCGTTCAGCCCGATGGAACGTTTGAGATTGCGCTTAACGAGGCTGGCCGGGAACTCCTCGTCCAGGAACTGGAGGGACTAAGCCGCGAGTGGGACCACTTCCACCTTGATCACTACGACGATCCTGCGCTCGCCGACGCCACGGATGTTCCCCTCGCGGACCAGGCCTACAGTCCCGGAGATCGGGTGCTGCTGAACGGGAAGGTGCTGTTTCGTCCTGATGACTGGGACGCCGAGTATTTCCCGCATGTCCTCCGATCAGCCGGAGGCTCATGACCAGGCACCCCAAAAGGCCATACGCTACCTGGTGGCCGCCGTCTGGCGGGGCGGCACGGATGCCGAAACCTGGTCCCGGGTCGAAGCGCTTCGCCGCCGGCTCGGCATCGTTCCGGTCTAGCCCGAGCGGAGAGACAAAGCCTCTTTCCACTCCCTGCCGGCATCTGCGCAGCCGGCAGATGGCGGCTCGCCCTCTCTCGTGTAGCGTCGCTTCAAGAGGACCGCCGCCGGGGAGCCGCCGTGCCTGATCAGCGAGACACGTTCAACGCGGTGGCCGCGGAGTACGACGCGGTGCGGCCGACCTATCCGGCCGAGCTGTACGACGATCTGGCGAGCGTTGTTGGCGGCGCCGGCGCGCGGGTCCTCGAGGTTGGTTGCGGCAGCGGCCAAGCCACACAAGGCTTCCTCGATCTCGGGTGGAAGGTCATCGCCGTCGATCCTGGCGATGAGCTCGTCGCCCTGGCGAAAGCGAACCTGACCGGAGAGGTGAGCTTTCACGTCTCCCCGTTCGAGGCCTTCGAGGCCGCACCCGGCGCCTTCGGCCTCGTGGCGTCGGCCCAGGCGTGGCACTGGATCGATCCGGCGCTCAGCTTCCCCCGCGCCGCCCGGGCGTTGCGGCCCGGCGGCGTTCTGGCCGTCTTCGGTCATGTGCCCATGTCGCCGCCCGCGGACATTCTGCAGCGATTGGAGCCGATCTATCAGGACATCGCGCCGGACCTCTGGCGACCGCCGCCCCAGGCCTGGTACCTGCCGAGCGGCCCTGTTCACGCGCTCTTTGGCGCCTCGGGCCTGTTCAGCCCCGTCACCCACCGGGCCTTCACGTGGACCGAGCAGGTGACGCCCACCGCCTTCGTTCGCCAGCTCCGGACGCGCTCGGACTACAACATGGTTGAAGCGGCCCGCCCGGAGCGCCCGCTCGCAGCGGTGGAGACGGCGCTCAGCCCGCCCGGCATGCTGTCGCTGGTCAACGAGACAGATCGGAAGAGCACACGTCTGAACCCCAGTCACGTCCGCTCCTCGCATGCCGCCTTCTGCTTGACAAACAACAACC
>CALEOQ010000428.1 GCA_937910255.1 uncultured Caulobacteraceae bacterium
GGGGTGTAGCTGTGTTAATGTTTTTTTTTTTTTTTTTTGTTTTCAAGCAGAAGCCGGCATACGGGTTTGCGACGTGACTGGAGTTCAGACGTGTGCTCTTCCGATCTGGCCCGCTGATCAGGGCCAAGGGACTGGACAGGGTCGAGGACCAGATCGCCCGCACCCGGGCCAGCGGCGGGCGGGTGCTGACCGGCGGCGGGCGCCACAAGCTCGGCGGCCGGTTCTTCCAGCCCACGGTTCTGGCCGGCGGTGATGACCGCCTGTTCGCCGCCGAGGAGACCTTCGGCCCCGTGGCGCCGGTCTTCGGCTTCCTGACCGAGGAGGAGGCGCTGTCGCGGGCCAACGCCTCGGACTTTGGCCTGGCGGCCTATCTCTTCACCCGCGACCTGGACCGCGCCATGCGGGCCGGCCGCGCCCTGGAGGCCGGCATCATCGGGGTCAACACCGGCGTGATCTCCAACGCCGCCAACCCGTTCGGCGGCGTCAAACAGTCGGGCTATGGCCGCGAGGGCTCAGCCTATGGGGTGGACGACTATCTGCAGGTGAAATCCCTCACCCTGGCCCTGGGCTGAGCCTCACCCGCGGGGTGATTGACGATGACCCCGGCCTCGGTCTCCTCTAGACCGGCTGTCTAAAGCCATGCCGGGGGGAAGCCGATGACGCCGAGCGACGAGAGGCCCGACGAGGCCGCTGCCCCGCCGTCTTCGCCTGAGGCCACGCCGGAAGCCGCCCCCGACGCCCCGCCCCAGGCGCCGTGGTGGCGGAGGCTGAGGGCGCGCATGTCCCACGGCCGGGCCCCGGCCATACTGGCCGCGACTCTGATCGTGGCGGCCTTTGGCTGCGGCTTCCTCACCGCCAAGGGCGTGGACATCCTGAGCATCCCCCGCACCGTGGTGGCCGGCGGCGACGTGGTTCCAGGCGGCTGGTCGCTGTTCGGCCGCCCCAGGGCGGCGGACGCGCCGCGGCGCGGCGTTCCCATGCCCGAAGGCTTCGCCGTCTGGCGCACCCGCATCGACACCAGCGGCGCCCAGCCGCAAGCCTGCGTGGAGATGAGCCGGCCGCTGGACCCCGAAGCCTCCTATGGCGACTATGTCCTCGTCTCCCCCGACCTGGGCGAAACACCGGCCATCGCGGTGGAGGGGTCCGAGCTTTGCGTCGCGGGCCTCGGTTTCAACGACCGGCGGATAACCCTGCTCAAGGGCCTGCCGGCCCGCGGCGGCGAGACGCTGGCGGCTAATGCCGATGTCGACTTCACCTTCGGCGAGAAGCCGCCCTTCGTGGGCTTCGCCGGCGACGGGGTCATCCTGCCCCGCGAGGAGTCCGATGGCGTCGGCATCGAGACGGTCAATGTCAGCCGCCTGGAGATCGAGGTCTGGCGCGTGGCCGACCGCAATCTGGTCCGCACCTCGATCAGCGCCCCTGAACCCACCGCCGAGGGCGAGTATTCCTATGACTGGGGTTCCGACAGCCCCGACCAGGAGGGCCAGAAGATCTGGACCGGCGAGGTGGCCGTGCGCGGCGAGCCCGGCCAGCGGGCCACCACCGTCTTCCCCCTGGGCGCCGTGCTGCGCGAGATGAAGCCCGGCGGCTATGTGATCAAGGCCCGCGACGCCTCCGGCGGCCGCAGCCTCACCGAGGCCGACAACAATCCCCCGGCCCAGGCCCGGCGCTGGATCATCTTCACCGACATGGCGCTCAGCGCCTATGCCGGCGCCGAGGCCACCGACGTGGTGGTCCGATCCCTGAGCACCGCCCGAACCCTGTCGGGCATCCGCGTCGCCCTGGTGGCCGCCAATGGCGAGGACCTGGCCGAGGCCCGCACCGACGGCCAGGGCCGCGCCCGCTTCGACGCCGCCCTGACCCAGGGCGACGGCGCCCTGCGCGCCAAGATGATCATGGCCTATGGGCCGCAGGAGGATCTGGCCGTCCTCGACCTGGACCGCCCGCCGGCCGACCTGTCACGCCTGGGGGTTGGCGGGCGGATCGACGCCGCCGTCAGCACTTCGGGCCGCACCGCAGGCTCCGTGGTCGACGCCTATCTCTATACCGACCGCGGGGTCTATCGCCCCGGCGAGACCGTCCACCTGAACGCCCTGATGCGCGATCGCGAGGCCCGGGCCGTCAAGGACCGCAAGGGCGCCATCGTGGTGCGCCGGCCGTCCGGCGTGGAGTTCCGCCGCTACGCCTTCGACGGCGCGCCCCTGGGTTCCGCCGCCGCCAATATCGACCTGCCCCGCAGCGCGCCCCGCGGGCGCTGGCGGGTCACCCTGGAGATCGAGGGGCTGGAGACCCCGGCCGGCGAGGTGACCTTCGCCGTCGAGGACTTCGCGCCCCAGCGCCTGGCGGTCACCGTGACCGGCCAGGCCGCAGCCCCGGTCCTGGCCGAGCAGAGCCGCAATCTCGATATCAACGCCCGGTTCCTCTATGGCGCGCCGGGATCTGGCCTTCAGGCCGAGGGCGAGGCGCGGCTGCGGGTCGATCCCGACCCCTTCCCGGCCTTCGAGGACTACCAGTGGGGCAACCAGCGCGAGCCCTTCCAGGAGGTGTTCGTCGACCTTGGCCGCACCGTCACCGACGGCGAGGGCCGCGCGGTCATCACCCTGCCGCCCCAGGCGGCGGACAATCCCCAGCCCCTGGTGGCGGCCACGACGGTCAGCGTCTTCGAGCCGGGCGGCCGGCCCGTGCGCGAGTCCCTCGATCTAAAGATCCGTCCGCGCTCGACCTATCTGGGGGTCAAGGTCGACCAGGCCGAAGGGGCCGGCGGCCGCGACCCGACGGTCAGCCTCGACCTCATCGCCGTCAATCCCGCCGGGCGGCGCATCGCCGCGCCGGGCGTCACCTGGCGCCTGGTGTCGGAGAACTGGGACTATGACTGGTTCCAGCAGGACGGCCGCTGGCAATGGCGGCGCACCAGCCGCGACGCCCTGGTGGACCAGGGGACGGTCAATATCGCCGCGGGCGACCCCGCCCGCCTGGCCCGGCGCCTCGGCTGGGGCGACTATCGCATCGAGCTGACCGGGCCTGACGGCGCCGCCAGCGTCATCCGCTTCACCTCCGGCTGGGGCGCGCCCGCCGAGGACGCCGAGGCGCCCGACATCGTCCGGGTCAGCGCCGGCGACAAGACCTACGCCCAGGGCGACACGGTCGAGATCACCCTGAAGCCGCCCTATGCCGGCGAGGTCCAGGTGGCGGTGGCCACCGACCGGGTGCTCGACTTCCGCACCCTGACCGTGGGCGAGAACGGGGCGACGGTGCGCTTCCAGAGCGACGCCCGATGGGGCGGCGGCGCCTATGTGATGGTCACGGTGGTCCAGCCCCGCGATCCGGTCCAGACGCCCAAGCCCCGCCGGGCGCTAGGCCTGGTCTATGTCCCCCTCGATCCCAAGGGCCGCAAGCTCGAGGTCGATCTGGGCACGCCGGAAAAGGCCAGCGCCCGCGAGGCCCTGTCGGTGCCGGTCACCGTCCGCGGCGCAGGCCTTGGTCAGCGGGTGCGCGTCACCCTGGCCGCCGTGGACGAAGGCATCCTGCAGCTTACCCGCTTCGACAGTCCCGACCCGGCCAAGTGGTACTTCGGCAAGCGGGCGCTGGGCGTCGATTATCGCGACGACTATGGCCGCCTGCTGGACCCCAATCTCGGGGCGCCGGCCAATGTGAACTTCGGCGGCGATGAGATCGGCGGCGAGGGCCTGACGGTCACGCCAATCAAGACCGTGGCCCTGTGGTCTGGCGTCATTGAGACTGGCCGGGACGGCAAGGCGACCATCCAGCTGCCGGCGCCGGACTTCAACGGCGAGCTGCGGCTGATGGCCGTGGCCTGGACCGACGACGCCGTCGGCTCGGCCTCCAAGCCCCTGGTGGTCCGCGAGCCGGTGGTGGCCGAGCTGGCCCTGCCTCGCTTCCTGGCGCCAGGCGACACCGCCTTCGCCACCCTGGAACTGCACAATATCGAAGGCCGGGCCGGCCAGTATATCGCCCAGCTCACCGGCGAGGGGGGCATCCTCGCCCCCTTCCGCAAGGCCTATGAACTGGCCGTCGGCCGCCGCCTGGCCGAGCGCGTGCCCCTGGAGGCGCCGCGGGTCGCCGGCGTCGGCGAGGTGAGCCTGGCCGTCACTGGCCCCGGCTTCTCCACGCGCCGGGACTATCCGATCGAGACGCGGCTGGGCTGGGGACGGGAGACCCGCACCACCACGGCCCTGCAACAGCCCGGCGCGGCGTTCACGCCCACGCCGCAATTGCTGGCCGGACTGGCGGCAGGCGATGCGACCCTGCAGGTCAGCTATTCGCCCTTCCGAGGCTTCGATCCCGGCCCGATCGCGGTGTCCCTGCTGCGCTACCCCTATGGCTGCACCCCCCAATAAAAAACCGCTGTCAAAGACAGATATTTTGGCTTCATTTCGGGAAAAAAATTCGCCGTTAATATATATGATTATTTTTTCGTTGCGCTGATCTTCTACGTAGCTATGTGTTCCTTTTGGCATAATTCTCTAATTTAAATTTGAATGATGTACCAGGTGAAATTATCAGGAGCACCAATTTCTTCGGTGACCAGTTTTCTTTCCATGATATCAGATGCATCCCGTGGGGAATTATTAGTGACAGCCTGAACAATATCCGGCTCCATTAAAAAGTTAGAAAGTCCATCTGAACAGAGCAATAAATGATCTCCCATCTCAACAGAAAATGAATAATAATCGGACTTAACTTCAAACTCACGTCCGAAAAAACGATTCAACGCTTGTGGATTCATAAACATACTACCTCTGGATTTACCTTTATTTAAAATATCATGCAGAACATTATGATCTCGTGACATCCAAAGAAGAAGATTATCTCGAAAATGATAAATTCGACTATCTCCACACCAAGCAGTGTAGGCGAAACCATCACCTAAATAGAGAGCAACCACGGTAGTACCCAAGGGCTTCGGATTAGTTTTCATGACGGCCTTTTGAGCTTTTTGCAGGGCTGATTGAAGATGAGTTTCTGGTTCTGCTGATGACATCATAGTAAAATCTGCGATGATTGAGTCCAGTACAGTTTTACTGGCCA
>CALEOQ010000429.1 GCA_937910255.1 uncultured Caulobacteraceae bacterium
GGGGGCGGGGGGGGGTGGGCGTGTGGGCCGCCGTGCGTGGCGCAAACCGGGCCGGGGGCGCGGCCGAGGGGCGCGGCAGGGCCGCCGCCGACAGCCCCCGCGCCAGCCGGGTCGCCACCCGGGCCAAGCTGATCATCGACGGGGCCACCGGGACGATCCTCCCCACCCCGGCCCATGAACTGAGAGCTGGCCAGGTGGTGCTGGTGGAGGCCGGCGATGTCATCCCCGCCGACGGCGAGATCATCGAAGGCGTGGCGTCGGTCAACGAAGCGGCGATCACCGGCGAGAGCGCGCCTGTGATCCGCGAGAGCGGCGGCGACCGCTCGGCCGTCACCGGCGGCACCACCGTGGTCTCCGACTGGATCAAGGTTCGCATCACCTCGGAGCCTGGCGGGACCTTCCTCGACCGCATGATCGCCATGGTCGAAGGGGCCGACCGCCGCAAGACGCCGAACGAGGTCGCCCTGGCCGTCCTACTGGCGGGCCTGACGCTCGTCTTCCTGATCGCCGTGCTGACCCTGGTGGGGCTTGGCGCCTATTCCGGCGTGGCCCTCTCCCCGCTGGTGCTGGGCGCGCTGTTCATCACCCTGATCCCCACCACGATCGGCGGACTGCTGTCGGCGGTGGGCATCGCCGGCATGGACCGGCTGCTGAAGGTCAATGTGCTGGCCACCTCGGGACGGGCGGTGGAGGCGGCCGGCGACGTCGACACCCTGCTGCTGGACAAGACCGGCACCATCACCTTCGGCAACCGGATGGCCACCGAGGTGATCCCGGCGCCCGGCGTGCGGCCCGAACAGGCCCTGCGGGCCGCCCTGATGGCGTCCCTCGCCGACGAGACGCCGGAGGGCCGCTCCATCGTCGAACTGGCCCGCGCCCAGGGCGAGGTCGCCGAGGCTCCGCAGGGCGCCGAGCCCATCGCCTTCTCCGCCGTCACGCGTCAGTCGGGTCTGAACGCCGAGGGGCGGGCCTGGCGAAAGGGGGCGGTCGATGCGGTCCTGCGCACCGTCGGCCTCACGCCCGAGGAGATGCCGTCGGAGGTCGCCGCCGCGATCGACCGGATCGCGCGCTCGGGCGGCACGCCCCTGGCGGTCAGCGAGGACGGGGCGCTGGTGGGCGTCATCCACCTGAAGGATGTGGTGAAGCCCGGCGTGAAGGCCCGCTTCGCCGACCTGCGGCGCATGGGCCTGCGCACGGTGATGATCACCGGCGACAATCCGGTCACCGCCGCGGCCATCGCCTCGGAGGCGGGCGTCGACGACTTCCTGGCCGAGGCGACGCCAGAGGACAAGCTGCGCCTGATCCGGGCCGAGCAGGCCAAGGGCCGGCTGGTGGCCATGTGCGGCGACGGCGCCAACGACGCCCCGGCGCTGGCCCAGGCCGATGTGGGGGTGGCCATGCAGACTGGCGCCCAGGCGGCCCGCGAGGCTGGCAATATGGTCGATCTCGACTCCGACCCCACCAAGGTCATCGAGATCGTCGAGGTGGGAAAGCAGATGCTGATCACCCGCGGCGCGCTCACCACCTTCTCCATCGCCAACGACGTGGCCAAGTATTTCGCCATCATCCCGGCCATGTTCGTCACCGCCCTGCCGGCCCTGGGGGCGCTCAACATCATGGGGCTGTCGAGCCCGCAGAGCGCGATCCTGTCGGCGGTGATCTTCAACGCCCTGATCATCGTGCTGCTGATCCCCTTGGCCCTGCGCGGCGTCCGCTACCGGGCGCTGGGGGCCTCGAAGCTCCTGTCGCGCAACCTGGCGATCTATGGCCTGGGCGGGCTGGTCGCGCCCTTCATCGGCATCAAGCTGATCGACCTGGCCCTCTCGTCCCTGGGGCTGGCCTGATGGACCGGTTCGTCCAAAGCCGCAGCTTCTGGTTCAAGGTCGTCTGCCTCCTATGCCTCGCCTTCGGCATCATGATCCAGGTGCTGGACCGCGTCCGAGAGGCGCCTTCGCCCCTCGCTCGCCCTCATCCCATCGAAGCCCACGCCCCCGGCGGCGGCCCCGTCAATCCAGACCCAGAGTGATCCATGCTCTCCCTCCTTCGCCCCGCCCTCGCCTCGGTGGGCCTGTTCACCCTCCTGCTCGGCCTCGCCTATCCGCTGGCGATCACGGGCGTCGCCCAGGCCGCCTTCCCGCAGCAGGCCGACGGGAGCCTCATCGTAAGGGATGGGCGCATCGTGGGGTCGGCCCTGGTCGGTCAGGCCTTCACCTCGGCCCGCTACCTGCAGGGCCGGCCCTCGGCGGTCGACTATGACGCCACGGGCTCCGGCGCCTCCAACCTCGGGCCACTGAACCCGGATCTGATCGCCGAGACCTCAGAACGCGCTGGCGCGTGGCGCGCTGCGACCGGAAGCGACAACGTCCCTGCCGACGCGGTCACCGCCTCAGCCTCAGGCCTGGATCCGCACATCTCGCCGGCCAATGCGCTGGCCCAGGCCAGGCGCATCGCCGAGACCCGGGGCGCCGACATCGATCAGGTCCGCGCGGTCATCGCCAACCAAGTCGAGGGCCGAACCTTCGGCGTGCTGGGCCAGCCAAGGGTCAATGTGCTGCAGACCAACCTCGCCCTCGACGCCGCCTTCGCGCCGGAGCAACCTGCGCCGCAATGAGCTCCAGTACGCCCCGCCGGCCCGATCCTGACGCCCTGCTCGCGGCCACCCGGGCGGGGCGTGGTCGGTTGAAAGTGTTCCTGGGCATGTCGCCGGGCGTGGGCAAGACCTACGAGATGCTGCGCGCCGCGCGCCGCCGGAAGGCGGAAGGCCAGGACGTGGTGGTCGGCCTGGTCGAGACCCACGGGCGCAAGGAGACCCAGGCCTTGCTGCGGGGCCTGGACGTGCTGCCTCGGGCGCCGATGGAGCACCGCGGGGCGACGCTTCTGGAGTTTGACCTCGACGGGGCGCTCGCCCGGCGGCCTGCCCTGCTGCTGGTCGATGAATACGCCCACTCCAACGCGCCGGGCTCGCGGCATGCCAAGCGTTGGCAGGATGTAGACGAACTGCTGGCCGCAGGGATCGACGTCTGGACGACGTTGAACATCCAGCATCTGGAAAGCCTGGTCGACGTGGTCTGGAAGATCACCGGCGTGCGCCAGCGCGAGACCGTTCCGGACATGGCGCTCGACCGCGCCGACGAGATCGAGCTGGTCGACATCACGCCGGCCGAGCTGCGGGAGCGAATGGGCGAGGGAAAGGTCTATGTGCCCGAGACCGCCCGCCTGGCGGCGGAGCGCTTCTTCAAGATCGAGAACCTGACCGCCCTTCGGGAGCTCTCCCTGCGCCGGGCAGCCCAGACGGTGGACGACCAGCTGATGGGCGCCATGAGGCGGGCGGGCGTGGAAGGCCCCTGGGCGGCGGGAGAGCGCATCCTGGTGCTGATCGGCCCGAACCCCATGGCCGGCTCCCTGGTCCGCGCCGGCCGGCGGCTGGCCGACATGATGATGGACGCGCCCTGGAGCGTGGCCCATGTGGAGCGGCCCAATCGCGCGGGGATCTCGACCGACGCCGCCCAGCGGCTTCGCGAGGCGGTCAAGCTGGCCGAACAGCTGGGCGCCTCCACCATCACCCTGACCGGCGACGACATCGTCGGCTCCGTCCTCGACTACGCCCGGCGCAACAACGTCACCCAGATCGTCCTCGGCAAGAGCCGGGTCCGACGCCCCTTCCGGCCAGGGCTGGCCGAAGCCCTGCTGGCCCGCACCCAAGGCGCGGCCCTCCACGTGGTGACCGAGGGCTCCGAACCGCCAGCGCCCAAGCCCCTCGCCCCGGCCCGACCGGCTGGCCTCGCCTGGCGGGCTCAGGCCGGCGCCATGGCCCTGGTGGCCATCGGGTTCGCCATCGCCCATGGCCTGGACCGATATGTGGAGAGCGTGAACCTCGCCATGGTGTTCATGCTCAGCGTCCTGGTCGCAGGGTTGGCCTACGGCCTGTGGCCGGCGATCGCCGCGGCGGCGGCCTCGGCCTTTCTCTACAACTTCTTCTTCCTCCAGCCGCGGCTGACGGTCTGGATCGGCCATCCCGCCGACGTGCTGACCTTCGCAGTCTTCTTCGCCGTCGCCCTCACCACCGGCTGGCTGACCCGCCGCGTTCGGTCCCAGGATCTCGGCCGAGCCCCCCTCTTACCTCCCGTCCCTTCCTCACCTCGTTTTCCCTCTTCTGCTTTCACTATCCCCCCCTCCTTCTCCTCCTCCTCCTCTCCCTCTCCCCTCCTCCCCCCCTCTTCCTGCTTTCTTCCTCTCTCTCTTCTCTCTCCC
>CALEOQ010000430.1 GCA_937910255.1 uncultured Caulobacteraceae bacterium
TTTTTTGCCAGCAGAAGCCGGCATACGAGATTACGACGTGACTGGAGTT
The DNA here is from genome assembly GCA_937910255.1 of uncultured Caulobacteraceae bacterium. Classification (GTDB taxonomy): domain Bacteria; phylum Pseudomonadota; class Alphaproteobacteria; order Caulobacterales; family Caulobacteraceae; genus Phenylobacterium. The sequence continues at coordinate 50 of CALEOQ010000430.1, forward strand.
CAGACGTGTGCTCTTCCGATCTAAATTCTGCGACGCTTGGCCATAGTCATTCCTCGTGCGGGCACATGACTTGCTCGTGACTGCTGAGCTAAGCTGACGCCACTCAACGGTCGAGAACAAGCGCTCAAGATCCGCCGCAGGACGAAGGCCCCGGAGCAGCGGCCGTCGCGCCGGCCCCGCGCAGGTCGGTTGGCAAAACTCACATTACTTCGATTTCGGCCTGCAAAGCGCCGGCCGCCTTGATCGCCTGGAGGATTGAGATCATGTCGCGTGGCGTCACGCCAAGGGCATTAAGTCCCGCGACGAGGCTCGCCAGGGAGGCCCCGCTTTGCAACCGCAGGAAGCCCCTACCCTGCTCTTCGGAGACTGAGACCGATGATCGCGGCGCCACTTCGGTCTGCCCATTACTAAATGGCGCAGGCTGGCTGACCACCGAAGCTTCCTGCACCGAGATGGTCAGATTTCCTTGGGTGATCGCGACAGTCGAGATGCGGACGTCGGCCCCCATCACAATCACGCCCGACACCTCGTCGATTACCACCTTGCCCGGCGCATCCGTCTCGATAGTCAGTCGCTCAACGTCGATGACCATGTCGGTCATTGAGCGTCCCGCAAGGCGCTGCAAGATTACGATCGTGGGGTTCGCAGCTTGGGCGGCCCCTGGGAACCGTCGATTGATCGCCTCGGCTATTCGCACCGCCGTCGTGAAATCTGGATTGCGGAGGGTCAACCGCAGTTGGGGCATGTCGGTGAGCTTGAAGCCAATCTCACGTTCGACGATCGCACCGTTAGCGATCCGGCCAGCCGTGGGGACCCCCTTAGTAATCGAAGATCCCGAGGCCCCTTGGGCTGCGATGGATCCGGTCTGCACGGAGCCTTGCGCGACGGCGTAGGCTTGTCCATCCGCCCCAAGAAGCGGAGTGACCACCAACGTGCCGCCCAATAGGCTCTTCGCAGAGCCCATCGCCGAGACGGTGGCGTCGAACCGGGACCCTGACGCTGCGAACGCCGGCAGTTTCGCCGTGACCATCACCGCGGCCACGTTCTTCGTATTGAGCCGCGCGTCCCGCGTGTTGACCCCGAGCCGCTCGAGCATGGCCTCCAGGCTTTGTTGGGTGAAGGGCGCGTTACGCAGCGCGTCACCTGTTCCCCTCAGGCCAAACACTAGGCCGTAACCCACAAGATAGTTGTCCCTCACCCCTTCGAACTCGACGATGTCCTTGATCCGCGAGGTCGCGGCCTGAGCCGCCTCCGTTGAACCGCAAGCCACAAACAGAGTGGCTAACATGCTGACAGCAATCACCCGACCGCGCATTGGTGACCAGCTTGCTGCCGTCCGTCTGAGCGTCGCGCGGCCAAATGCTGCTGCCGAATAGTGACTGAATGGGTTTTGCCGGTGAAGCCGCGCAGATGGACCATAATGTCCGGCAGTCGGTGACGATTGCGAGAAGGTTGGCTTAAAGCCATCGGCTTGCGGCGCTCACTGTCCGCGCCGACGGTCGCCTGGTCGGTTCCCAGGAACGCCCTGTCCATCCTGGGGCAGCATGCTGCCGCGCCCGACGCTACCAAGCAACTGCTCAAGTATCGTCATTTCTCGACCCCGAGTGGGTGTTTCGCGGCCGTTGAAGGCAATTATTTTGCCGTCCGCCAGACTGTACCGGGCGACGCTGCTTACCATTTCAGTTTCTTTGTTAAAGCTAATGGCAACCACGTCGCGCTTGGTCACTCGAGATTTTCGAAATGCAACCCGTTCCTTGACTTGAGTTATATAGAACCAAATATTGGGATCAAATGTCGAGGTTGCCGACGGGCTTCCTAGCCTTCCGCGCACCGTGGATTTTGTATCCACGTCCAACTTGACGTCTCCGGGGTTTGCATCGACAGCTTGGTAGCCTGAGTACCTCGTCATCGGTGCGCATCCACTAAGGGTGAAGATGAACGCCGCAATCGCGATGTATCGGACGGCTCGGGTGGGCGAGGCCATCACCCGCGCCTCAAGCACGAAATTCGCGCGGGCGACAGGAAGCACTCCGGGCGACCAAATTCAGGCGCCTCTCAGGCCGGGCCAGTTCTGGCGCCAAAGTCCCGCAGGCGTCTCCATCGCGGCACCGATTCAAACTGTGCATGCACCCCATTGTCGGCCCCTACGACAGGTCGTGAGCCACCCTCGCTCGAAACGCCTTGGCTCGAAGCACCACGGCCATAGGGTTGACCTGTCGAATCCCGATCTTCATCCGGCAGCATGATCCCTAGCTGTCGCCGACATTAATTAGATTTCATACGCCGCGAGCGCGCCACCCGGCCGAGTTCGTATCGCGGCCGCCGGTTTCACGCTTCTCAATGGGCCATGCCGCGCCAGCCTCCTCTTTGACGGGCAACTGGGACTCGCTGCGTCGCTGTCTGTGGCTCCCCCAGCCCACCTGGACCCCGTTAGCCCGCGAGGTCGCCGGCCACGCACCTCAGGCCGGCTGGCGACAAACCTTCGGACATTTCCTCTCTTGCAGTACAACGCCATCGGGACCTCACGCTCTGCGAGCGCTGCAACTATGAAGCTTTTGCTGATAGAGGACGACGCTTCCACCGCGAGGTATGTGCGAGAGGGCCTCGCTGAGCTCGGTCACGCTTGTGACTGGGGTCAAACGGGCCTCGACGGGCTCTCGGCCGCTCTGACCAACGTCTATGACGCCATCATCCTGGACCGAAACTTGCCGCAGCTTGACGGACTGTCGGTTCTGCAGGCTCTGAGGTCAGAGGGTCACACGACCCCCGTGCTGATACTAAGCGCCCTCTGCCAGGTGGATGATCGCGTCAAGGGCCTGAATGCCGGGAGTGACGACTACTTGGCAAAACCTTTTTCGTTCACTGAACTCATCGCCCGGCTCGTGGCGATCGTGCGCCGTGGGTCGGGCACGGTGGCGGCCACGACCAGCCTACAAATCAGCGACCTCGAACTTGATCTCCTGGGGCGATCGGCGCGCCGGGGCGTCCGCCGTATCGAACTGCTCAACAAGGAGTACCAGCTGCTAGAGTATTTCATGCGACATGCGGGCCAGGTGGTGACGCGGACAATGCTCTTGGAGGCGGCGTGGGACTATAGCTTCGATCCGGGCAGCAACGTGGTTGATGTCCATATCAGCCGCCTGCGGGCCAAGCTGGAGCACGAAGGCGAGAGCCCGTTGCTGCACACCGTGCGGGGCGCGGGTTATCAGCTTGACGCCCGTTGAGCCGAAGTCGCGCCGTCGCCCGCAGGCGGCGGCTTTTCGCGGCGCCCTGTGGATCACCCTTATCGCCGTCGCGACCACCGTGGCGGCCCTGACCGTGCAGCACTTTGAGACGGCTCGCGTGCTGAGAGTCGAACTCGATTATTTGCTGGAAGGTGAGGCTGACGCCCTCGTACGGCGCTACCGCGAGGGTGGCCGTGCAGCCCTTGCCACATACATGAACAGCGAGGGGTTTCCGGGTCCGCCGGACGTAGTCTACATGCTCGCGGACGGTTCGGGGCGGCGCCTAGCGGGTGATGTCACCACTTGGCCAGCAGCCTTGTCGCGCGGCCATGTGGTTCCCGGGAGCGTAGAAGTCCGCCAAGGTGGGCGCACCCAGACCCGGCGGATCGAGGGGGAAGTCCGCACGCTTGGACCTGACGCCCGGTTGCTGGTCGGTCACCTCGCCGACAGCCGCATCGCCCTCGGTCGACGTTACTGGCTCTCGATCGCGGTTTCCGTGTTGGTCACCGCTGTCTTGGGTCTTGGGCTCGGTTGGCTCGTGAGCCGCAGAGGCGTGCGCGTCGTTCACGCGGCGGCCGATACAGGAGACCGTTTCCTGGGCGGCCACCTCGATGAGCGGCTCACGATCTCCAACCGCGACGACGAGTTCGATCGACTGGCGGAGGTGGTGAACGCGTGCTTCGACGAGATCGAACGCATGGTGCGGTCTCTGCGGGCCGCCACCGACGGTCTGGCGCACGACCTCAAGACCCCTTTAACCCGGATCAAGGCGCGCCTCGAATTGGCGATGCTGCGCGGCCAGGACGGGCCTGAGAATGTCCTCCTGGCCGAGACGGCGCGAGATCTGGAAGCGTTACTCGATCTAATCAACGGATTGCTGGCGCTCGCAAGGGCCGACGCCACCACCGCCGACAGCTTTGTGGCGCTGGACTTGGCCTGGGTCGCGCAGGAAGCCTATGACCTGTACGCCCCGCTTGCGGAAGACGCGGGCCAGCATCTGGAACTTTCGTTGACGCCAGCGCCGACACGCGGCGTGTCAAGCCTGCTCCTCCACGCCGCCGCCAACCTCATAGACAACGCGATCAAGCATGCGCCCGCCGGCGCAACGGTGGCGCTCGGGACAGGGACGCGCAATGGCGTCGCCTGTCTAACTGTGGCGGACACCGGGGCGGGCATTGCCGCTGAAGTGCACGCGTTAGCGTTGCAACGCTTCAGTCGCCTCGACGAAAGTCGGTCGACTCCCGGAAGCGGGCTGGGTTTGTCGCTGGTGGCGACCGTCGCCCGGGTCCATCGCGGCCAGTTTGTCCTCGCCGACAATGTGCCGGGGCTGCGCGCGGAGCTGCGTCTGCCGCTTCGGTCGGAGCAAGAGGCGTCCGGCCACCGGACCCTGCCGCTGGGCGCCGCGCCATCATCTGGGGGCGCCGCCGCGCCGGCTTGGCGTCGATTCGGCCCCGACCATGTTTGAAGTCTGTAAGGAAGTTCGCATCGCGGCGCCCTCGGACGCGGTATGGCGCATCATCACTGATTTCCCACGGTACTCCGTACGCGTCCGGTTATGGCCCGTCCTTCGCGCTATGATGGATCTCGGCTTCGGCTATGCGGCCGCTAGGTCGGCGTTGGTAGGCTGCCAGTTCCACGGCAGGAGCTCATCGATCTGGTTGGCGGGATGATCGCCGATACGGCCGATGATGTCGGCGAGATAAGCCTCGGGATTGATGTCGTTGAGCCGGCAGGTCTGGATGATCGTGTAGAAGACCGCGGCGCGGTCACCGCCAGAGTCGGAGCCCAGGAAGGTCCAGTTCCGGCGGCCCAGGGTCAGAGGGCGGATCGCGCGCTCAGCGGCGTTGTTGGTCATTTCCAGCCGGCCGTCTTCAGTGAAGCGGCAGAGCGCCGGCCACAGTTTGAGGCTGTAACGGATAGCCTTTGCGAGCTCGCCCTTGCGGCTGATCCGCATCAGGCTGTTTTCCAGGAAGGCCTTGAGCTCGGTCAGGAGTGGTACGCTGCGGGCCTGACGCACAGCCAGGCGCTCCTCCGGAGGCCGCCCGTTGATCTCACGTTCGATCGCGAAGATGTCACCGATCCGCTCAAGCGCTTCCCGCGCCAGAGGTGATTTCGTCTTGGCGTGCTCCTCGAAGAGCTCACGCCGCGCATGCGCCCAGCAGGCGACCTCCACCAGCCTGGCCTGGCCGGTGTCGGGGTCCGGTTCATAGAGCCTGTCGAAGCCCGCATAGGCGTCGGCGTGCAGGAAGCCGCGACACGGAGCCAGCAGCGCACGGGCGTGCTCGCCCTTGCGGTCGGGGGAGTAGCGATAATAGGCCGCCGGCGGGTGGCGGGGCGCCCAGCCCCGCTCATCTCGGACCACGACCCACAGGCGCCCCGTGCGAGTGCTCCCCCGTCCGGGCTCTTGGACAGGCACGGGCGTATCGTCGGCATGGACGCTGGGGCCTGCCCTGGCGTAGCCGCCTATGGCTTCGGAGAGCGCGGTCAGAAGCCAGGCCATGCGCCCGATCCAGTCAGCCATGGTGGAGCGTTCCAGCTCCACGCCCTCCCGGGCGTAAATCTCCGATTGCCGGTTGAGAGGCAGGTGATCGCAGTACTTGGACACCGCGACGTGGGCGAGCAAAGCCGCGCCTGGGCGCCCACGTTCGATCGGCAGGCTCGGCATCGGCGCCTGGGAGATAGTCTCACAGTCACGGCAGCTGAGCTTGGGCCGCACGTGGACGACCACCTTGAAGTGCGAAGGGATGTACTCGAGCACCTCGCGCTCATCGTTGGCGACTTTGCGCAACTTGTCGGACCCGCAGGTTGGACAGGCGCATGGCCCAGGATGGGTGACGATCTCGCGCGGCAAATGGTCTGGAAGCGGGCGTCGATTTCCCTGACGCGCCACCGGCGTCGCCCTTGGGCTTGCCGGCGACGTTGAGGCAGTGCGCGCCTCGTCTTCGGCCTCGGCCTCTTCCACATCGCCGATGACCAGCTCGAGCAGGTCGATCTGGCGGTCGATCTTCTCCGAGGACTGGCCAAAGCGGGCGCGCTTCAGCCGCGCCAGCTCGCCCCTCAGCTTCTCGATATGCAGGGTTTTGGCATAGAGTTCTGACTGCAGCGCCGCCGCAAAAGCCCGAAGTTCCTCGGGGTCTGTGGGTAAATCTGCCGTCGCCAGAGACATGCAGACTTATAGCAAATGTCTGGTCTCACATCGATGATAATCGTCTGGATTCAGCTGGTTATCAGACCATCTCTGGACGCCGCACGGGCTCGGCGGCTACCGTCCTTCGCCAGTCGATGCCCTCCAAGAGCAAGGCAAGTTGCGCTGCGGTCAGCTGCAGTCGCCCCTCGACGATCGGCGGCCATACGAAGCGCCCGCTCTCAAGCCGCTTCGCAAACAGGCACATGCCGCTGCCATCCCAGGCCAGGATTTTCAGATAGTCGCCGCGCTTGCCGCGGAAGACAAACAGCGCCCCGGAAAACGGATCGGCCTTCAGCACCGACTGGACCTGAGCGGCCAAGCCGTCAAAGCCCTTACGCATGTCGCAGGGTGTGGTCGCCAGGTAGACACGCACGCCTGGAGCAGGCGAGATCAAGACGCCGCCCTCAGGGCCGAGAGCACCCTGACCAAGGCCGCCTCGCTCACCGCGCCGTCGATCCGGACCCTTGCGCCCCCGGGGAGCTCGATCACGATCCGACTCTCGGGGCTCGCACACGACGGCGCGCCTTGATCGGGTATCACCTCAATCGGCGCAAAGGTTAGCGCCGCGGCCGACTCCGTCGCGCCGGTCATCTGTCCTGCACGCCTGGCCTCACGGCGCCAGGTGAACAGCAAATTGGCATTGAGGTCGAAGCGGCGGGCCACGATCGACACCGAGGCCCCCGCCTCGTACGTCAGCGCCACCAGCTGCCGCTTTTCCTCATCGCTCCATGTGCGACGCCGCCTTCTGCGGGCCTTGCCGGTCGCATCAGGATCCACGCTAACCAACGCCGACATCGTGTCCACTAAGCCCTAAATGGACACCATGCCGCCCACGCCCGGAACTTAGACTTCAGCCCCCGCCCTCAACAGGCGGTCATCAGCGGACGCGTACGGCGTAGTTGTCCATGTTCACAAAGGTCTTGCCGTCGTGATAAATCGGCAGCGAGTTCGGCGGAAGCTCGGGGCTCGGGGGTGCGGAGCGCATCACACGATCCTCGAAAGGACCGCCCCGTCGCGCCAGAACTCAAACTGAGCGTCCATGGCGAAACGGATAGCGATCCGATCTTCCTCTTGATCCTCGCCCCCAAAACCGTTCGCGTGGAACCACGCATCGAGGGTCATGACCTTGGGTGCGAAACCGATCCGCTCCACCGTGATGTTGATTGCATCGTCGGGAAGTCCACGTCGGAGGGCCATCACGCCAACTCCTGACAGGCATCGACCACGTCACGGAAAAGCTCGTGTTTGTCGTCGCCCCGGATGGTGATGATGTCGTTCTCACCAACGTGGCCGGGGTAGAATTCCACGGTGATGTGCGGGGCGAGCAAGAACTCCGTCGAGTAGTCGCGTTCGGTGCGAACCCAACCGTCGTCCAGTTCGACAAGCGCCGCATGGATTTCATCGGGGTCGCTGTCGGTGATGTCGAGGCTCACAACATTTCACCTTCGTCTTCGCACCCGACAATTTCTTCGTATTCTTCCGACCCCTCGGGATGAAGTTCGATGCCGTCCAACTGCGGATTGTTCATGCACCCAACATAGGTGTCGCCGCCGTGCTCTTCCTCGCTGATGCCGAAGCACCCGCGCCCATCCGCGTGGATGATGCTGCTGTTCGTGGGGTCGTGGGCGAAGCCTTGATCCTTGGCGGCATCGAGGAACTCTTCGAGTGTCGTCCGCTCGGCGGTAATGTGGTTGTCAGCCATCACGCACCTCACGAGTTGAAGACGTTTTTCAACGAACTCGCGATCAGGTCAGCGCGCTCGTTGTCATCATGCGAAGGCTCAGCGTCGTGTGCGATGAGCGCAGGCGCCTCGCTCCACGGCTCATCACGCATCTGGTGACCCCACATGGGTTGCAGACGCTTGTCCGCCATGGCCTGTTTCTTATGGGTTCTGACGGTTCGCACCTTCCAAATAGTGGTTGGCGAAACACCGTGCCTGAAGGCCAGTTCGTTAAGAGTCGTAGAGGGGCCTGCGGCGCGGATCGCGCGCACTTCACGTTCCGACAGTCTTCGCGAGCGGCTTCTTGGAATTGAGACCTTGGCTTTCACCACAGGCTCGCCCGCCGAAGCCGACTCCATTTTCAGATCGACCGCATATTCGGCGACCAATCCGACGATGGTTCCGGCGATTTCGTCCTGCACCGTGATGATGATCTTTTTCATCACGCCACCTCCGTGTGACGACGCATCATCGTCGCTTTCCGAGCGCGCTTCCGTGCGGCCTTGTTGATCGCCGCCAGACTCGACGCGGGCGTGTCGTCAATGATGTTGGAGCCAGTCCGGCGCTCGATTTCCGCCTTGATGAACTTGTCATCCTCCGCGCTCGGCGCGGGAAGCGCAGTCCAGCAAATCATCGGGTCACCGGACGGGTGCCCGTCATCAACCCATTGGGTGATGACCGCACTATCAAAGTTATTGGCGACCCGCTTGCCGATTTCAGGCGGGCATACATGCATGATGTGAAGCCACTTGCGGCCCGAAGGCAGAAAACCCATGTCGTCAATGTCGAACTGAACAATATGTCCAGCATAAGGAAGATAGAAGTGCATATGGCAATCTCCATCGCTGTTGCTTCGATGGAGCGGATTATTTTCGAGTGATGTGGTTAATACCACGAACGTTTCCGAACATTTCATTCTACGTTTTGTTCGGAAATGATGATTAACCGGGTGGAAAGTGCGCTACGGCCATGGTCGCTCCATGGCCAAAATCCTCACGCCGAACCAAGTCGTGGATGCCTTCGCCAAGGCAGGCAAGACAACGACGCTCAACACCCTTCGTCGCTGGCGGCGGGCCAACACCGGCCCACCGTGGACAATGCACGGCGGGAAGCCTGTCTATCGGTCGGACATGATTTTTCCGGGCGACCTTCCGGTGCGGGGCTATGTGGAGTTGTTCCCCGATCTGGCGGGCGGGGCATCGACAAGCAGCTGGTCGGCGAGACCGCCGCCCGTATTCGCCGTATCCGTCCGCCGGAGCCCTACAAGGGCAAGGGTGTCCGCTACGCCGGCGAAAAGGTCCGGCGCAAGGAAGGCAAGAAGA
>CALEOQ010000431.1 GCA_937910255.1 uncultured Caulobacteraceae bacterium
GGTGCTCGGACGACAGAAGGGCGGCCAGTTCCTCCAGCCGCGCCTCGACGAGGCGCTTAGAGGCGAACATCACCCGCGCCCGACGCTGGGGATTGACCGCGGCCCAGGCCGGTTGGGCGGCCAGGGCGGCCTGGACGGCGGCGTCCAGCTCGGCGGCCGAGGCCAGGGCGACCCGGGCCTGGACCTCGCCGAGATTGGGGTCGAAGACCTCGCCGAAGCGGCCCGAGGTTCCGGCGGCGGCGCGGCCGGCGATGAAGTGGCTGATCTCACGCATGGGCCGAAGCTTAGGCCGGCGCCGCCCCTGCGCCTAGCGCTTGCCCAAATTGCAGGCTCAGGCGCATTCTGGCCGGGCAATGAGCGTCGCTTCGTCCACGGATATCCTGCGCCCCGCCCGGACGCGCCACGATCACATCGTGGACGTGCTGATCGCCGAACGCGCGCCGGGCCTGAGCCGACACCCCGCCTGGCCGATCCTGCGGCCCGTGCTCTATGGCCTGCTGGACTATGGCAAGGCCCGCCGCATGGCCGACGCCATCGCCCCCCTGCCCGGCCGCGACGCCCTGGAGCGGGTTTCACGCCTGCTCGACGTCCGGCTGAGCGTGAACCACCTGCAGCGCCTCCCCCGCCAGGGGCGGGTGGTGGTGATCGCCAATCACCCCACCGGCATCGCCGACGGCGTCGCCGTCTACGACGCCTTCAAGGCGCGGCGGCCGGACATCTGCTTCTACGCCAATTCCGACGCCCACCGGGTCGCCACGGGTTTCGCCGACGTGCTGATCCCGGTCGAATGGGTGGAGGAGAAGCGCACCCGCGAGCGCACCCGCCTGACCCTGCAGCTCACCCGCGAGGCCATGGAGGCCGAGCGGGCCCTGGTGATCTTCCCCTCCGGCCGGCTGGCCCGGCGGCAGGCGGACGGACAGCTGGCTGATCCCCCCTGGATGAGCAGCGCCATCTCCATTGCCCGCAAATATGAGGCGCCGGTGGTGCCCCTGCATGTGACCGGCCCCTGGTCGACCCTGTTCCACCTGTTCAACCGGGTGTCGGCGGAGCTTCGCGACATCACCCTGTTTCACGAACTCCTGAACAAGCGCGGCGGCCAGTATGGCCTGACCCTGGGCTCGCCCATCGCGCCAGAGGCCCTGGCCGGCGATGTCCAGGCGGCCACCGACGCCCTGAAGACCTATGTGGAGCGCGTCCTGCCCGCCGATCCGGACCGGCCCTTCGCATGAGGCTTCCCATCGAAGGCGATCTGCGCCTGGAGGACGAGGCGGCCACCGCGCGCCTGGGCGCGGCCCTGGCCGGGGCGCTGCAGGCTGGCGAGGCCATCTGCCTCACCGGGCCGCTGGGGGCCGGCAAGTCGACCCTGGCCCGGGCGTTGATCCGGGCGCGCACCACGCCGGACGAGGATGTGCCGAGCCCGACCTTCACCCTCGTGCAGTTCTATGAGGGGGATGGCCTGGCCCTGGCCCATTTCGACCTCTATCGGCTGACCAGCCCCGACGAGGCCTACGAGATCGGCCTGGACGAGGCCCTGGAGGACGGGGCTGTGATCATCGAATGGCCCCAGCGCCTGGAGGGTCGCCTTCCCCCCCATCGCCTGGATATAGAGATTGATTTGGACGGGGCGGCGCGCCGGGCGCGGCTGTCGCCCCATGGCGCCTGGGAAGGACGTGCGATTGCATTTGGATCGTGAGGGCCTGAAGGCCGACTTCCTGGCCCGTCATGGCCTGGGCGAGGCCCTGCGCATCCCGCTGGCCGGCGACGCTTCCACGCGGCGCTATGAGCGGCTGTCGCGTCCGGGCAAGGCCAGCCTGATCTTCATGGATCAGCCGCCGGTGGAGACCGCCCCCTGCCCGCCGGACGCCAGCCCCGAGCAGCGGCGCCTGGCCGGCTACAACGCCATGGCGCGGCTGGCGGCCGGCCGGGTGGACGCCTTCGTGGCCACTGCCGGCTGGCTGCGCGACCAGGGCCTGTCGGCGCCGGAGATCGTCGCTCACACGGCGGGCGATGGCCTGGCCGTGCTGGAAGACCTGGGCGATGACCTCTATGCCCGGCTGATCGAGACCGGAACCGACGAGGCCCCCCTCTATGACGCGGCCGTCGAGGTGCTCGCCCGCCTGCATGAGGCTGCCCCGCCGCCGGTCCTGGAGGCGCAAGGCGCCGCCTGGCCCTTCCTGACCTATGACGACCTGGCCCTGCGCACGGGCGGCGACATGTTCCTGGAATGGTGGCCGAAATTTTCCGGGCTCGCGCCCTTCCCGGCCGACGCCGAGGCCGAGTGGGAGGCGCTCTGGGCGCCGATCCGCGCCCGAGCCGAAGCGGCCGCCAGCGTCTTCTGCCACCGGGACTATCACGCCGAAAACCTGATCTGGCTGCCGGACCGCAAAGGGGTGGCGCGGGTCGGGCTATTGGATTTCCAGGACGCGGTGCTGGCGCATCCGGCCTGGGACTTCTCCATGCTGCTGCACGACGGGCGTCGAGATGTCTCGCCCGAGCGCGAGGCCGCGGCGCTCGCCCGCTACCTTGAGATCCGCAGCGATATCGACGCGGCGGCCTTCCGCGCCGACTACCATGCGCTCGGCGCCCTGAATTCGGCCCGCATCCTGTTCATCTTCGCCCGGCAGGTGGCGGGCTTCGGCAAGCCGCGCTACGAGGCCTTCATGCCCCGCACCTGGCGCTATCTCGAACGCTGCCTGGCCGACCCCGAGCTGGCGCCGATCAAGGCCTGGTTCGACGCCCATGTGCCCCGCGAGGCCCGCCGGTGACCGCGGGGCGCTTCCCCAAGACCGCCATGGTGATGGCCGCGGGGCTCGGCACGCGCCTGCGCCCGCTCACGGACCACAGGCCCAAGCCCCTGGTGGAGGTGGCCGGCCGGGCCCTGGTAGATCACGTGCTGGACCGCCTGGTGGAGGCCGGGGTCGAGACCGCGGTGGTCAATGTCCACCATTTCGCCGACCAGATGGTCGCCCACCTGGCCCGGCGGGACGATATCCGCATCAAGATCAGCGACGAGCGCGCCGCCCTGCTGGATTCCGGCGGCGGCATCGCCCACGCCCGGCGCCTGCTGGGGGACGACCCCATCCTGGTGGCCAATATCGACTCCCTCTGGGCCGGCGGCCAGACCCCGCCGCTGCAGACCCTGGGCCAGGCCTGGGATCCGGAGATCATGGAAGATCGGAAGAGCGTCGTGTAGGGAAAGAGTGTAGATCTCGGTGGGCGCCGTATCATTAAAAAAAAAAAAAAAAACAGAAGTAGAGACACGAAGCGAACACAGAGCACACACACGGCGATGGCAGACGAGGCGCAGCACGGCGGACGTC
>CALEOQ010000432.1 GCA_937910255.1 uncultured Caulobacteraceae bacterium
GTGTTTAATGGACCGGCGGCCACCGGGATCTACCCTCTTTCCCGTCAGGCCGCTCTTCGGGTGTCGTGGCCGGCGAGCCCGCCCCGGATGAGGTCGCCGGGGCGGAGCCAGGGCGATGCCCGACCCGCGTCGACAAGCGCCCCCATGGCGAGGTCTGGGCAGGCGTCGGGACCGGCGGCTATCGCGAGGTCGGCGGCGTGGTCACCCAGCCCCTCGGCGACTGCGCCACCGTCACCATCGGCATGAGCCGCACCGAGGGCCGGTTCGCAGGGCCTCGCTACTGACCTGTGGGCGGCGACGCCCTGCGGCGGCGATTCCGTTGAGCGAACTGACGCGTTAGGCTGGCGGCCTGTTGACGAAGGAGCCGCCATGTCCCCCCGATCAATCCCCCGCCGCAGTCTGGTTCTCGGCGCCGGCCTCATCATGGCCGCGCCGCAGATAGTCCTGGCCCAGGGCGCCAAGCCCCGGGTGACCATGACCACCAGCCAGGGGACCATCGTCATCGAGCTGGAGGACAAGAAGGCGCCCCTGACCAGCGCCAACTTCCTGCGCTATGTGGACGCCAAGGCCTATGACGGCGGCAGCTTCTTCCGCGCCGCCCGCAACGACTGGGCGCCCACCGAAGGCACCATCGTCGCCCAGCCGCCGGCCAAGGCCAGGCCGTTCCCGCCGATTCGTCATGAGAGCACCACCAAGACCGGCCTGAGCCACGTCCACGGGACCATCTCGCTCGGTCGATTCGCGCCCGGGACGGCGACCAACACCTTCTTCATCTGCCTGGGCGACCAGACCTTCCTCGATGCCCAGCCCGACCAGCCGGGCGACAATCTGGGCTATGCGGCCTTCGGCAAGGTGGTCTCGGGCCTGCCCACGGCGCAGAAGATTCTCGCCCAACCCACCGGCGGCGAGACCAAGTTCGCCGACCAGAAGGACCAGTGGCTGAAAAAGCCGGTCATTATCGAGACCATGCGCCGGGCCTGACGTCTGCGCCGCCGCACCGTCGGCGGCCGCATGCCCGCCCGGCAGGGCCGTCTGTCAGATGTCGGAGGACGTTGGCTGGGGAACTAGGACTCGAACCTAGAATGACGGTACCAAAATCGCGGGTTTCCCTAACAACTTCAGACCCCTAGCCGTAAAAGGCTGCTCGCTGGCCCACGGAAAATCAATGGCTTATGGCCTCGTCGTAAACGCTCTAGCAGCCCGATCCGCCGATGCTAGCCACGATCGGGCTATTCGAAGTTCACAACGTTGTACCTCCTCATTTCCGCTTGGTTGAGGCAGCGGAGGCCGGCCGCCTCTTGGGGGTACATCACCTCGCTCAGAAGGCGCCGCGAGACGCCCATTCTTATCAGGAAGTCCGCCTGTTCGATCGCTAGCAAAGCTGAACCCTGCTCGCGAGACTGCAGTGCGGTGAACACACCAGGTTCCCCGTTCTTTCTGAAGAACTCACGGTAGGCCGCGTATGACTTGGAATGCACGTTGGTGAACATATGAACCGCGTACTGTCCCCCGGGGTCGATCTGGCGAATGGGGGCGCCGACGAAGGCGAAGTTGCAGGCGCTGATGCACCAGAACCCTGACGGGATCCGAGCCGAGACGCCCCAACGTCGCAGCACCTGCCCGATAGCCGTTCCCTGGCGTGCATTGCCGCCGGGCGAATTTAGCCAGACCTCATCGACCGGAGCATACGTCCTTAGCGCCGCATCGACCCGGGCCGCCGCATTATCGTCGACACCGCCATCCAGGATGAGGACCTTTTTCCCAGCGATGTAGTCCACCCTCGCCAGCAAATCCTCGTTGCGGAATTGCCCGACTGCGAGCGGGGGGCAGGTCGCAGCCGCACCGGTGGCGAGCATCAGTGCGGCGATGCCCGACGCTATAGCTGTCTTGAACCGCCGGAGCATCACGATTGCGGCGTCCAGGTTGAGCCATTCGCCAGGCAGTAGGTCTCGGCTACGGTTGTCTCTTCGCCGTTCGCGATCGCGATGTTCCGGACGGTCCGGCAGAGGGTGCCATCGGCCAGCTTCTTCTCGCCAATCACTGAGGACTCGCCAGAGACTCCAGGCCGCTCTCCGCTGGTCCAGGCCGTGCTCCCTCCAACGCCTTTTCCCAGGGCGGCGGTCGTGGCGCTGGCTGCCTGGGTGCGTTCGCTCTCTGTCAGCGAGCAGGCGATAGCGTCGGTCAGGAAGGCCCGCATGGTGCTGCGAAAGCCGTAGTCGGCGTTGATGCCGCTCCGGCGCATGCCGGCATCCACGAGCCCTTCCAGGACGCCTCCAAGCAGCGCGGAACCGCGTTGCTTCTGGGCGCTCGGCTGCTCGGTAGCGCAACCGTCGGCGGCGACCGCCGATGAGGGCGCGAAGGTGGAGACGCCGACGCAGAGGGCGGCGAGCGCGGCGGTCAGGATCAGCGTTCTCATAGTGGTCTCACAGGCTCAGGGTTGGATTGGGGTTTGCGCGGCTGCGGAGGAGCGCACGACCATCGTTACTTGCGGCCTCCCTCATTCCGGGCGACGGCAGGTACATGGGATTGGGGTCGAAACGACCCTGGAACTCGGGATCGGCGAGGTAGTCGAGGCGACGGGCGATGTGAGTGTTCTGGCCCGACAGCCGGAGGGCGAGCTGGTCGCTCTCCATCTGGAAAAGGGCCTCCGGCGTGATATCGCCGAGCGCATCGGCCATCTGCCTCGACATGCCGAAGGCCGTATGGCCGAAGGTGAGCAGCGTTCCGCAGTTCTCCAGGAAGACCTCGTGCTCCTTGGGATAGAGCTGCTTCAGCTGGGCGTAGCTTTGCAGCATAAGGACGCAGCGGACGCCGAAGCCACGCATGAGCGTGACGGCCTGAACGACCTGTTCCATCCGACCAAGCTGCGCCACCTCGTCCAGGATCAGCAGCGTCTGCGCCTCCGGCGCTGCTTTCCTCTGGCTGAACAACGTCATCAGGGCGGACAGCCAGAGCCTCACGAGGCCTGCGTGACTGCGCAGTTTGGAGGGGGGAACCACCAGATAGATGGTCGTCGCCCCACCCCGCCGGATCAGGTCGAGGTCGAGGCTGGTGTTCCTGACGGCGTTCTGAACGAGTGGCGATCCGAACAGCCGCATGTGCTGCCGAACCACGGCCATTATGCCCGAACGCGTCAGATCGGCGCTGACCTGCAGGTGTCCGGCGATCTGGGCATAGGCGTAGGGCGGGATGTCCTTCACCGCGTCCAGAGTCACCGCTAGGTCGTATGTCGCGTCCGATCCGTGGAGCATCTCCCAGACCCGCGCGAAGCTGCGGTCATTCTCTTTGGGCGTACCGACGGCATAGGTGATCAGCCCCGCGATCAGGGCTTGGCTGGACTCATCCCAGAACGCTTCACGGGAGCGCCCCTCCTCATCGATCAGCAGCCCAGCCAGGGCATAGGCGTCGTCGGGCAGGCCGGGATCGTCGGCGCTCAGGATGTCAAAGGGATTGAAGCTGTCTGGATCCTCCGTGACGACCTTCCACGGGTCGAGCACGAAGGTCTTGTGGCCGAGCGCCTCTCGCCGGTAGCGGGCCGTGGTCCGCGCCAGCTCGCCCTTCACATCGAGGACGATGGCTGGCTGATCGCTCGAGAGGAGCATCGGGATGAGCAGGTTCCGGCTCTTGCCGGCGCCTGTCGGCGCGAACACCGCGATATGGCCATCGCCCGGATCACGCAGCAGTTCACCGCAGCCGAGCACCTTCCTGCGGCTGGGACTGGCGAAGCCGACCTTTGAGCCTGTTTGCTCCGCTTCCGGGATGTGGCGGGCGAGCGTAAGCCCTTGCGCGCCAGGTTTTGGGCCGGTGCGACGCGACGTACGCATCCGGTGAGGACCGCGGCGGCTAGGCTGTGAAACGCCGGGAAGTGGCTTAGGCGGCAAGCGCCGTGGGCGTCCAGTTCCAGGGCAACAACTCGTTGAGACGACTGGCCGGCAGGTCGTT
>CALEOQ010000433.1 GCA_937910255.1 uncultured Caulobacteraceae bacterium
GCATTTGTCAGGAGTCGAGGCAGTAGCGTAGCTACTGACGCACATGTGGTGCTGTTGGTGCTCATGTATGTTGTGTGTATGTGTTTTTTTTTTTCAAGCCGACGCCGGCATACGAGATTACGACGTGACTGGAGTTCAGACGTGTGCTCTTCCGATCTAGGTTGCGGATCTGATTGGTCTCCTCGACCAGGATCAGATTGGTCTGCTGGAGCTCCTGCGCGCGCTGATAGAGGTGGGTGGCGCTTTCGATCGGGGCGTCCAGCGGGACCCCCGATGGACCGAAGGCGATGTCCTTCAGGCGCTCGATCTCGGTGACGTCCACCGTGTTCTGCAGCACATAGGCGGTGTTCCCCGCCGAATCAAACAGCGGGGTGTGGACCGCCGACCAGAAGCGCATGTCAAACCCGCCGCCCCGGGACACGGGGAGGGGGATGGCGTAGGGGATGAGCGCCAGGGTGTCGGGCTGGCCGGTGTCGAGGACCTTCTGGAGCGATTCGCGCAGCTGGCGGCCGCCCTCACCGGGGTTGGGGAACATATCAAAGATGTTCTGGCCGATCAGCTCGTCGCGGGTGCGCTCGGTGACCCGCTGATAGGCGAGGTTGGCCTCGACGAAACAGAGGTTGCGATCGAGCACCATGTGCGGGCTCGGCAAGGTTTCGAACAGCGCCCTGAAGTCGATCTGCGGCAAAGCTACCCCCGTATTTTCCGGTAACGCTCTCACCGGGGAAGCGATCCACAGGGGCGTATCGGCCCATAGCGGGCCGGTTGCGGGACATCAACAATCTCCGCCGCGTGCAAACGCCGCGCCTCTGGGTCTGGCGTCCGGAGTCGCCTATATCGGCGGGATGGTTGAACGCGACGCCGCGCCGCTGATCGGCGCCGCCCTCATCAAGGATCAGGTCAAGCGCCTGCCCGACGCGCCCGGCGTCTACCGCATGATCGGCGACGACGGCGAGGTGCTCTATGTGGGCAAGGCCCGGTCGCTGAAGAAGCGGGTGACTCAGTACGCCCAGGGGCGTTTCCACACTCAGCGCATCGCCCTGATGGTCGACCTGACCCGATCCATGGAGTTCGTCACCACCCGCACCGAGACCGACGCCCTGCTGCTTGAGATCAATCTGATCAAGCAGCTGAAGCCACGGTTCAACGTGCTGCTGCGGGACGACAAGAGCTTCCCCGAGATCGTCATCCGCCGGGATCACGACGCCCCGCAGCTGCGCAAGCATCGCGGCGCCCACACCATCAAGGGCGACTATTTCGGCCCGTTCGCCAGCGCCTGGGCGGTGAACCGGACGCTCAACACCCTGCAGAAGGCCTTCCTGCTGCGCTCCTGCTCCGACAGCGTCTATGACAGTCGCACCCGGCCCTGCATGCTGCATCAGATCAAGCGTTGCTCGGCCCCCTGCACGGGCCTGGTCTCCCTGGAGGACTATGGCGCCCTGGTGGATGAGGCCGAGGCCTTCCTGCGGGGACGAAGCCGGGCGGTGATGGCCAAGCTGTCGAGCGAGATGCAGGCCGCCTCCGACGAGATGGAGTTCGAGCGGGCCGCCCGCCTGCGCGACCGCATCCGCGCGCTCGCCTCCGTGGCCCAGGAGCAGCAGATCAATCCCGAGAGCCTGGAGGAGGGCGACATCATCGCCCTGCATGGCGAGGGCGGCCAGGCCTGCGTGCAGGTCTTCTTTTTCCGCGGCGGCCAGAACTGGGGCAACCGGGCCTATTTCCCGCGGGTCGACAAGAGCGATGAGGAGGCCGACGTCATGGCCGCCTTCCTCGGCCAGTTCTATGAAGACAAGCCGATCCCCAAGCTGATCCTGACCAATGTGGAGCCCGCCGACCGGGACCTGCTCTGCGAGGCGTTCGCGCTCAAGGCCGGCCGCAAGGTGGAGATCCTCAAGCCCCTGCGCGGCGAAAAGCGCCAGCTGGTGGAGCACGCCCTGACCAACGCCCGAGAGGCGCTTGGCCGACGGATGGCGGAGAGCTCGGCCCAGTCCAAGCTGCTGCTCGGGGTCTGCGAGGCCTTTGGCCTGGAGGCGCCGCCGGAGCGGATCGAGGTCTATGACAACAGCCACATCATGGGGACCAACGCCGTCGGCGGCATGATCGTGGCCGGGCCCGAGGGCTTCCTCAAGAACCAGTATCGCAAGTTCAACATCAAGGGGACCGACCTCACGCCCGGCGACGACTACGGCATGATGCGCGAGGTGCTGCGCCGCCGCTTCGCCCGGATGGTCAAGGAAGAGGAGGCCGGCGAGGCCGCGCCGCGCCCCGACCTGGTGCTCATCGATGGCGGCGCCGGTCAGTTGGCGGCGGCCCAGGAGATCATGGCCGATCTCGGCGTCGACGACATCGCCGTGGTGGGCGTCGCCAAGGGGCCGGACCGGGACGCCGGCCTGGAGCGGTTCTTCATGGCCGGGCGCACCCCCTTCATGCTCGAGCCCAAGTCGCCGGTGCTCTACTACCTCCAGCGCCTGCGCGACGAGGCGCACCGCTTCGCCATCGGCAGCCACCGGGTTCGCCGCGCCATCGACATGAAGAAGAACCCGCTGGACGAGATCGACGGGGTGGGGCCGGGCCGCAAGCGGGCCCTGCTGCACGCCTTTGGCTCGGCCAAGGGGGTGTCGCGGGCCTCGGTGGACGACCTAGCCAAGGTGGACGGGGTCAGCCTGGCCCTGGCGCAGCGGATCCACGACCGGTTCCGCAAATAGGCCCCGAAAGTCCGATCCGTGCGTTATGGTCAGCGTCAATATGGAGATGTCGCATGCTGCTTCGCCTGATCCTCACCACCGCCATGCTCGCCGCCCCGGTTGCGGCCGGCGCGAGTTCCCCCGACGCCTGGACCGAATTCCGGGCCGAGGTTCGCGCCAAATGTCTGGCCCAGGCCCAGAGCCAGGGCATGGGCCAGCCTGACGTCATCGTTCACCCCTTCGGCTCGGAGTCCTATGGGATCGCCGTCCTGCGCGAGGGCGACGACAAGCGCATCTGCATATTCGACAAGCGCACCAAGGCCGTCGAACTCACCTGATCTTCCAAGGACCGAAGGCCTGATGAAAGCCCTGCCCAACATCCTGACCTCCCTGCGGCTGGTCCTCGCCCTGTTCATGTTCGTGGCCCTGGCCACGGCGGCGGGCGGAACGCCGTGGCTCAGCGAACGGCTGAGCATGGAAGATCAGTTCACCCTGCAGCGGTGGGCCTTCATCGCCTTCGTCATCGCCGCCACCACCGACTGGTTCGATGGCTGGCTGGCGCGGAAGATGGACGCGGTCAGCGTCTGGGGGGCGATCCTCGACCCGATCGGCGACAAGGTGCTGGTCTGCGGGGCGGTGCTCGGCCTGATGGCCCTGGGGCCGCAGCCGCTGGTGCTGCTGCCGGCCGGCCTGATCCTGTTTCGCGAATTCACCGTCAGCGCCCTGCGCGAGGTGGGCGCGGGCAAGGGGGTGAAGCTGCCCGTCACCCTGCTGGCCAAGTGGAAGACGGCCCTGCAACTGACGGCGCTGGGGGCCGAGCTGTTCGTCGCCTCCTGGGGCGCGTTCGGCCTGCCTCAGACGCCTGAGCTGCTCGGGCCCATCACCGTGACGGCCCACGCCCTCTTCTGGCTGGCCGCCGTGGTGACCCTGATCACCGGGGCTCAGTACTGGGAGCAGACCCGCAAGGCCTTGGCGACCGGCTAGGCCCCGGCGCCCGCGGCGGCGTCTGGGGCGCGGGGCGCCCTGGCCCTGTCCGGTCCAGTTGCATCATGCGAACCAGCATCGCTTCGCCAGCCATGTGCAGCATCATCGACCCTCTCCCTCTCTCGGTGCGAGCCGTCTCGCGGGGGCTATCAATAATGAGAATGAATCTCATATCGGGTCAAGAATGAGACGGTCGGGAGCAAACGTCACCGTGACGCGTTAGGCAGGACTTGAACAGCTGAGGAGACTCTCATGCGCCCCATCCTGCTTTCCATGGCCGCTGTCGTGGCCCTTTCCGGCGCCCCGTCCCTGGCCACAGCCCAGACCGCCTCGGGCACGCCGCTCGGCAACTTCTTCGCCTGTGAGGCCAGTGGCCAACGCCAGGAAACCGGCGCTCTGCTCGGCGGCGTCGCCGGCGCCCTGCTGGGCAGCCAGGTCAGCAAGAACGAGCGCGCGCTCGGCGCTGTGCTCGGCGCCGGCCTCGGCGCTGCGGCCGGCTCCTGGGTCGGTTGCCGCATGCAGGTCAGCGAGCAGCAGCGGGTCGTCAACGCCGTCGAAACGGCTCTGAACACCGGCCGCAGCCAGACCTGGAATGATCCCACCACCGGGACCACCGGCCGGGTGGACATCATCAACGCCAATGTCGGCGGCGGCGGCGGCGGCGTGTCCTACGGCCAGGCCACGTCAGCGGCCAATCTGCGATTTGGCGGCCGCGTGCAGCCCCTGCGCACCGCGTTCGAACCGACCAACGCCCAGTTCACCACCGCCAACACGGTGAACCTGCGCGGCAGCCCGACCACCAATGGCGCCATTGTCGGCCAGCTGCGCGGCGGCGAGACCTTCAGTGTCGCTGGCCGTGTGGCGGGCGACCGCTGGCTGATGGTCGAGCAGAATGGCTACATCACCGGCTATGTGGCCGAATGGGTGGTGCAGCCGGCGGCTAGCGGCGGCGGCTACGCCAACGCCAACTGCAAGCTGGTCCAGCAGACCATCCAGCCCCGCATGGGCCAGAGCACGACCGAGCGCTACACCGCCTGCCCGGCGGCCGGCGGCGGCTGGCGCCTCAGCGCCGCCTGATCCCGCGGCCGACGGATGAACACCAGGGCCTGGGCCGCAACGCCCAGGCCCTATGTCGTTCAGGACATGGGGTCGTTCAGGACATGGGGTTGGCTTCCGGCGGCGGATCGCCGGGCAGGGGGATGAACTCCTGGTCGTCGGCGTCGGGCAGCTTCATGCGGCCAGCCCGCCAGTCGGCCTTGGCCTGCTCAATCCGGTCCTGCGAGGATGAGACGAAGTTCCACTCGATGAACCGAGGCCCCACCGGTTCGCCCCCCAGCAGCATGACGATGGCCTCGGTGACGCCGGTGAACAGCACCGGCTGGCCGGGCGCGAACACCAGCATCTGACCTTCGCTGTAGGTCTGACCGTCCACCTCCACCTGGCCGCGGGCCACGTAGGCCGCCCGCTCGGGGTACTCGGCCGGCAGTTGCGCGCGCGCGCCGGGCTGCAGGGTCCAGTGCACATAGAAGAGCGGCGAGTGGACGGGGACCTTGGACTTGGCGCCAAACGCCTCCCCGGCGATCAGGACGGCGCTCAAGCCGGCCTCATCGTGCCGGACCAGCTCATCGGCCCCGAAATGGACGAAGCCGGGATCGGTCTCCTCGTCGGCCTGGGGCAGGGCGATCCAGGCCTGGATGCCGTCCATCCGGCCGCCCTCATGGCGCAGGTGCTCGAACCGTTCGGAATGGGTGATCCCCTTGCCGGCCGTCATCCAGTTGACCTCGCCAGGCCGGATCTCCTGGATCGCGCCGACGCTGTCGCGGTGGGTGATCTGGCCGTCGAACAGGTAGGACAGGGTCGACAGCCCGATATGCGGATGGGGCCGAACGTCCACATTGGCCGGAAAGCCCGGATCGAACCGGGCCGGTCCCATATGGTCGAAGAAGATGAAGGGCCCGACCATCTGCCGTGGTCCATAGGGCAGCACCCGGCCCACCTCGAAGCCGCCAAGATCCTTGCGGCGCTGTTGGATCACCCGTTCGATCGTCATGGTCGTCTCCCGTTTGGCCATGGTCTCCAGCGACTATAGAACGTCTCCGCGCCAAGGGCAGTTGGAGGATGGGCTTGGAGCCTCAACGCGAAACCTACCGGCCGCCCTGGCTGCTCTGGGTGGAGGCCGCCCTGGCCATCGTCGTGGGCGGTCTGTCCCTCTATCGCGAGATCACGGCCCAGAACGATGGCTCAGACCTGAGGGCCGATCCCCGCCTTGCACCGGTTCATCAGGCGCAACTGCTGGAGGCGGCTCGCGCCGCCTACGCCATCCTGCGCACGCCAGAATTCGCCGCGGCTCTGACTGGCGCGGCGGGCGACCGGACGATCTATGTGTCCCGCGATCGGGGCGAGCGATCCGCCGAGGTCGTGCTGGAGGACCTCACCGGCCGGGGCCGCTACCTGCCTGTCCGGCTGATCATGATGGACCCCGCTGCGCCGCAGTCCCGCGGCCACTACGCGGCGGGCGGCGGCCTCGGCTATGTCAGTCAGGACGGCGAAATCCATCTCCCGCTAGACGTGCTGGCCGACTGGGCCGCCGACGATCTCGTCCAGCGCTCCTGCGCCATCAACACCCTGGCCCACGAGATCGCCCACACCATCTCGATCTCGCCCTTCGTCTTCACGCCGGCCTTCACCGACACCCGCCTGGGCGAGCGCGCCATCCCCCGCCGGGGCGAGGGCGACAGCCCGGTGGCCTCCTATCTGATCGGCTCGGCCGCGCAGTGCGCCTGGCTCCAGCAGCAGGGCCGAATCACAGCCAGCGAGATGGGCGCCTGCGTCGAGGTGTTCGGCGCCCGAGGCTTCAACGACCGCTGCGCCGCCTTCACCGCGGGCGAGCCGGTCCGAGAGCGCCCAGGACTGCCCCCGCCCATGCGGCCGCTTTAGGCGCTCACCCGCGGGGCATATGGGCCTAGCCGCTCCAGGTCTTGATCCGCGTCAGGCCAGCGCCGACGAAGCCAGGCGCCGGCCCGCCAGGCCCACCCGGCCAGTTGCGGCAGGCGCCGATGGCGCGAGGCGGCCTCGGCTGCGGCCTCCAGCGCCGAGACCATCTGCAGCCGGCTGGCGTCGCCGCTTGGCCGGTCGTCCAGACGTGGGAACCGGGTGAACCGCTCGCAGGCCCGGGTCAGACAGGCTGCGGCCATGCCGAGGCCAAAGACCTGGTCGTCGTCTGCCGTGGCCAAGCGGGTGGCCAGCGCCGTCCGATAGATCTGTTCCAGCTCCGCGCTCTGAGACGGCCCAGCCACGGTCAGCCAGGCCGGCCCGGGCACATGGATGGCCGCCGCATCGATCAGCGCGTGCCGAAAGTTCGCCGCCTCGAAGTCGATCAGTCGACCTTCGCCGCCTTCGCTCAGGAAATTGTTGGCTTCGCAGTCGCCATTGGAGAAGGCCTGGAAGGGGCCGGGCGCCTGCAGGGTGGCGAACGCCGTCGCCAGATCTGTCTCGACGGGACCGCCAAGGGACAGGCCAAGGCCTTCCAGCCCCCGCATCATGGCCAGGGTCGCCTGCGCCTCCGCGATCCGAGTGTCGGACGGGGATGCGCCGCTGCGGATCAGGCAGGCTTCGAACGCTGCGCCTCGCCCCGAGGTCTGGGCGGCCAGCTCGCCCATGGTCCGGACGAAGGCGGCAAGCCCCGGCCAGGCGCTGGCCACGCCGGCCGCGCGGATTTGCTGATCCAGCGGGCGGCGGGGCGCCAGGTCCTCCAGGACCAGCAGGCCGGCGTCGAGATCGCTCGCCAGCAGCCGTGGCCCCCTCGCCACGCCGATGTGCTGCAGGAAGGTGAGGGCCGCGTGCTCCACAATGATCTGGCGAGGGCTGTTGCGCACCGCGCCACGGCGTCGCCATTTCACGATCACCGAGGCGCGCGACCGCTCCAGTTGGCAGCGCATCACCGACCAGGGCTCCAGCCGCGACCCTCCGACGATGCGGTCGCCGATCAGCGCCTCCAGCGCCTCGCGTGTCGGGCCGTCGTCTGTGGTCATCCTGTCTCCTCAGATCGGAAGAGCACACGTCTGAACTCCAGTCACGTCGTAATCTCGTATGCCGTCTTCTGCTTGAAAAAAAAAACCCCAACTCATACAGCAGCATCACCCGACAGCTCACTCACTGTTGCTAAACCTAACGACCTGATCATAACGCTC
>CALEOQ010000434.1 GCA_937910255.1 uncultured Caulobacteraceae bacterium
ATAATCGAAGGGATCACGAAGGGCGCGCAGCGTTACATTCCGCGGCGCGCCCTACTCCTTTCTAGCCCCCCGCCCGCATGTCTGGACCGCAGTTCATCCACCATATGCAGCGGCTCTCGAAGATCGTCCCGCCAAAGCGGGAGATCCCCAAGAACATCAACCTCTCGTTTTATCCCGGTGCCAAGATCGGCGTCGCCGGCGCGAACGGACCACGAAAGAGCTCCCTCCTGCGCATTATGGCCGGCATCGGCACCGCCGTCCCGGGTGCGGCCGGGGCCGGGGAGGGGCAGCGCCGAGGGGAGCGGGGATGGAAGGGCAGCGAGGTGGGGATGTGCTCGGAGACGGGCTGGGCGCTCGAGGAGGTCTGCGGGGAGTCGGGCCTGGTGTGCAAGGAGGGCCTGTGTCAGACCATCCTGGTCGAGTGCGCGACCATCACGCCCATCCGCACCATCCTCAACGAGCCGACCCTGTCGTCAGTGGCGGTCGTCTTCGGCGTGGACACCTGCGATGGCGAGCCGGTGGCGGGCCTGGGCCGCGAGGACCTCCCGCGCCCCGCGGGCGGCACGGCAGGCCTCACGACGCCGGCGCCGCCGGCCCCCCGCGCCCCGGGCGCCGGCAACCTGCACCTGCGGCCCCTGGCGGGGCCGGCGCTGATGTCACAGCCCCCGGCGCCGAGCGCCCAGGCGTGTCGGCTGTCCTGCGCCCAGACCTACTACTTCTGCCTGGCGGAGGAGGCCTCCGATGAATGTCCCCAGGCCTGGGGACAGTGCCGGCTGGGCTGTGGCCCCGGCGTCGGCCCCCCCGCCTGAGGCCCCCACGCCTGAGGCCCCCCGCCTGAGTCCCGCGCCGCCGCGGGGCGGGCTTAGCCGCCTAAAGGTCAGGCGCAGGGGATGAAAAGCGCCATACGGACGAATGGGCGACGCAGATCGGTGGCGCTTGTCCAGACCAGGCCCTAGAATGACGCCCGTCAGTTTTGCGTACGGAGTCGCATGTCCCACCTCGCCATTCTTCCAGTCGGCAAGCGCGCCCAGACCAAGGTCCAGAACCGGACCGCCATATTGGACGCCGCGCGCGAGGTGTTCGGCGAGATCGGCTACGAGCCGTGCACCGTCCGCGACATCATTCGCCGCACCGGCCTGGCCGCCGGCACCTTCTACAACTACTTCAAGTCCAAGGAGGAGGTGTTCGCCGCCCTGGCCGATGACGGCGCCCGGCGGTTCGCCCCGATTCTCAAGGCCCTGCGCA
This sequence comes from uncultured Caulobacteraceae bacterium, assembly GCA_937910255.1. GTDB lineage: Bacteria > Pseudomonadota > Alphaproteobacteria > Caulobacterales > Caulobacteraceae > Phenylobacterium. The sequence goes on from CALEOQ010000434.1 coordinate 1,246, forward strand.
GCCAGAACGCCGATTTCGAAGGCTTCGTGCGCGCAGCTCTCCAGGCCTATTTCCAGTTCCTGGCCGACGAACACCAGCAGTGGGCCGATCGGCGGGAAGCTGAGGAACATCTCTACGTCCACGGCCAGACGCCGGAGATGGAGGCGGTGTTCAACGAGGTCCGCGCCGCCATTCTCGACGAGATCGCCCGCGGCGCGGCGCCGGCCGCCGACGCCGACTATCTGGCGGGCGCCTGCATCGCCATCGCCCGCGAGGTGGGCGAACAGATGGTGAGCCGCAGGCCCGTGGACGTCGGGGGCGCCACGGCCTTCTCCACCGCCCTGATCCTCTCTGGCCTCAAGGGCCTGCCCCAGGCCCAGTCGAAACCGGCGGACGCCCGCTGATGCGCGCCCTGGTGGTCGAGGCCCTGGCCGCCGACTATGGCGGCTGCGCCCTGACGGAGATCGAGACGCCGGCGCCTGGCCCCGGCGAGGTGCGGGTGCGGGTGCGGGCCGCGGCGGTGAATTTCCCCGACCTGCTGCAGACCCGCGGCGAGTATCAGCACAAGCCGGCCCTGCCCTTCATCCCCGGCATGGAGATTTCCGGCGAGGTCGAGGCCCTGGGGGACGGCGTCGAGGATTTTCAGATCGGCGAGGCCGTCGTCGGCGGCGCGCGGATCGGCGGCTTTTCTGAGTTCGCGGTGAGCCCGGCCAAGGGATTGCGCCGCAAGCCCGAGCGTCTCTCGTTCAGCCAGGCGGCCGGCTACGCCACGGCCTATCTGACCGCCTATGTGTCCCTGGTGCGCCGCGCCCGGGCCGAGGCCGGCGAGTGGGTGCTGGTGCATGGGGCGGCCGGCGGGGTGGGCCTGGCGGCGGTGGATCTCGCCCGGCGGCTGGGCTGCAAGGTGATCGCCGCCTCGGCTTCGGACGAGAAGCTGGCCATTGTCGCCGAGGCCTATGGCCCCGACGCCACCGTCAATGTCACCGGCGGCTTCCGCGAGGCGGTCAAGGCGATCACCGGCGGCAGGGGCGCCGACATCATCTATGATCCCGTGGGCGGGGACGTGTTCGACGAGAGCGTGCGCTGCATCGCCTTTGACGGCCGCCTGTTGTCCATCGGCTTCACCTCCGGACGCCTGCCTGTGCTGCCGGTCAATCTGGCCCTGATCAAGGGCTTCTCCCTGATGGGTGTGCGGGCCGGCGAATATGGCCGCCAGTTTCCCGAGAAGGGCCGCGAGAACCAGGCCGCGATCTGGGCCCTGGCGGAGGCCGGCCAGGTCACCCCGCGGGTCCATGCCGAATATCCCCTGGCCGACTGGCGCGCCGCCTTCGACAGCCTGGCCCTGCGCCAGGTGGTCGGCAAGGCCGTCATCCGCCCCGATCTCTGACCCACATCCCGACGAAAGACCCGCCATGACCATCACCAGCCAGGAAGACCTGGAAAAGCTCAAGGTCATCGGCCGCCTGGTCGCCCAGACCCTGGAGGCCATGGGCAAGGCCCTGGAGCCCGGCATGACCACCGCAGAGCTCGACGCCATTGGCCGGGGCCTGCTGGAGGCGCAAGGCGCGCGGCCGGCCCCAGAGCTCACCTACGGCTTTCCGGGCGCCACCTGCATCTCGGTGGGGCCTGACGTGGCCCATGGCGTCCCCGGCGACCAGAAGATCTGCGCCGGCGATCTGGTGAACATCGACGTTTCGGCCGAGCTGGACGGCTATTTCGGCGATACGGGCGCCAGCTTCGCCGTGCCGCCGGTCTCCCGCACGGTGGAGCGCCTGTGCCGCGATGGTCGTCGGGCCATGTGGAGCGGCATCCGGGCGGTGCGTCCCGGGGCGCCGCTGAACGCCATCGGCCGCAGCATCGAGGGCTTCGCCCAGAAGAATGGCTACAGCCTGATCCGCAACCTCGCCAGCCACGGGGTCGGCCGGTCCCTGCACGAGGCGCCGGAAAGCATCCCCACCTGGTATGAGCCTGGCGATCGGCGTCAGATCACCGAGGGCCTGGTCTTCACCATCGAGCCCTTCCTGGCGCTGGGCGAAGACTGGGTGGACGAGCTGGACGATGGCTGGACATTGCGGCCCACCGGCGGCGGCCCGGCCGTGCAGTACGAGCATACGCTGGTGGCGACCCGCAACGGTCCGATCATCATGACCCTGGCCAATTGAGCGACATTCGGCCTTTTCCACAGCGGAGCGGTTGACGGGGCCAGGTGGTTGGCGTATCTCCGCGCCTCGTTTTTCTGAGCTGGAGCCAACAACGTGAAGCGGACATATCAGCCGTCGCGACTCGTGCGTAAGCGCCGTCACGGCTACCGCGCGCGCATGGCCACCAAGAATGGCCAAAAGGTCATTCAGCGCCGCCGCGCCAAGGGCCGCAAGCGTCTGAGCGCCTAAGGGCGTTCGCTTAAGCGGCAGAATTGAGGTGTCGGCGTGACCGACGCCCCTATCAAGATCGAGCGCCTGCGTAAGCGTCCAGACTTTCTGGCCGCCGCGCGGGCGTTTTCGTGCGCCCGGGGCGCGGTGGTCGTCCAGGCCCGAGACCGGGCCGATGACACCCCCCTGGTCCGCGTGGGCTTCACCGCCACCCGCAAGGTCGGCGGCGCCGTGGTCCGCAACCGCGCCAAGCGCCGCATGCGGGCCGCCGCCCACGAGGTTTTGCCGGGCCTGGCGCGCCCTGGATTCGACTATGTTCTCATCGCCAGGAGCGGCGCGCCGGCCAGGGCATGGCCGCGTTTGCTTGACGATGTGAAAAGCGCGCTGATAAGCCTCGCGACCGAAAGCGACCGGCAGGCGCGTCCGTCTGCGACCGCAACCCCTCCTCCCGCCTGAGCGCGCTGACCTCCATGCAAAATGACAATACCCGCAACACGATCCTGTTCGTGGTCAGCGCCATCATCGTGCTGGTGGTCTACCAGTTCCTGGTGATCGAGCCGGCGGCCAGGCGCCAGCAGGCCGAGGCCGCTCGCGCCGCCGCCGACGCGCCGGTGGCGCCGGGCACCAATCCGGTGGGCCGAGATCCCAACCTGCCGTCCAGCCCCGCCCAGATGGCCGACCGCGCCACCGTGGTGGCGCGCACCGCCCGGGTTCCGGTGGCGACGCCGTCCCTGACCGGCTCCATCGCCCTGCGCGGCGCGCGGATCGATGACCTGTTCCTCAACAACTACAAGGTCAGCGTCGATCCCGACGCCGACCCCGTGGAGCTGCTTCGCCCCGAAGGCGCGGAGTACGCCTGGTTCGCCGAGTTCGGCTGGACCGGCGCCAATCTCACCGGCCTGCCCACCCCCGACACCCGCTGGACCCTGGTGGCGGGCGATCGCCTGGCGCCGGACTCGCCGGTCACCCTTCGCCACACCAATGGCCAGGGCCTGACCTTCACCCGTCAGATCTCGGTGGACGACCGCTACATGTTCACCGTCACCGACACGGTGGCCAATACCGGCCAGGGCTCGGTGACGCTCGCCCCCTATGGCTCGGTGCAGCGCCAGGGGATTCCGGACGATCTCGGCAAGAACCAGATCGTGCATGAGGGCGCGGTGGGCTGGCTGGGCGAAGAGCTGCGCCTGGTGAAGTATAACAAGTGGGCCAAGGACGGCGGACCCGAGGTCACCTCCCAGGGCGGCTGGCTCGGCATCACCGACAAGTACTGGCTGGCGGCCCTGATCCCCGATCAGGACGAGACCCTGAAGGGCGAATTCCGCGTCACCAAGGCCGGCCCCGTGGAGATCTTCGAGGCCAACTATGTGGGCCAGCCCCGCACGATCGCGGCGGGCCGCCAGATCACCGAGACCACCCGCTTCTTCGCCGGCGCCAAGACCGTGCCGGTGCTCAAGGCCTATGAGACCGATCTCAATATCCCCAGGCTCGACGCCGCCGTCGACTGGGGCAACTTCTGGTTCCTGACCCGGCCGCTCTTCAGCTTCCTGCACTTCATCTATCAGCACATCGGCAATGTCGGCCTGGCGATCCTGGCCCTGACCGTCGTGGTCAAGCTGATCTTCTTCCCGCTGGCCAACAAGAGCTACGAGTCGCTGACCAAGATGAAGAAGGTGCAGCCCCAGATCGAGGAGCTGCGCAAGAAGTACAAGGACGACCCGGCCAAGCAGCAGCAGGAGCTTCTGGGCCTCTACAAGACCGAGAAGATCAATCCGCTGACCGGCTGCCTGCCCATGCTGGTGCAGATTCCGGTCTTCTACGCCCTCTACAAGGTGCTGACCGTCACCATCGAGATGCGGCATGCGCCGTTCTTCGGCTGGATCCAGGACCTGTCGTCGCGGGACCCGACGACCATCTTCAACCTGTTCGGCGCCATCCCCTGGGACCCGGCGACCCTGCCGATGATCGGCGGAATCATGAATGGGCCGCTGCATCTGGGCGTCCTGCCGCTGCTCTATGGCTTCACCATGTGGCTGACCACGGCCATGAACCCGCCGGCCACCGACCCGATCCAGCAGCGGATCTTCCAGCTGATGCCGGTGATGTTCACCTTCATCATGGCGCCCTTCGCGGCGGGCCTGCTGATCTACTGGATCTGGAACAACATCCTGACCATCGCCCAGCAGTACGTCATCATGCGCCGCTTCGGCGTCGATAACCCGATCGACAGCCTGATCAACCGCTTCAAGGGCAAGAAGGCGGTCACTTGAGCGCCCCTGACGAACTCTTCGACGAAGCAGCCCTGGAGGCCGCCCGCATCCTCTTCGCCCGCAAGGCGGAGTTCATGATGGGGGCGGTGGCGATGGACGGTCTGCCGGCGCCGGACCTGCCGGAAGTGGCCTTCGCCGGCCGCTCCAATGTGGGCAAGTCGTCGCTGATCAACGCCCTGGTGGGCCACAAGCACCTGGCGCGGGCGTCCAATTCGCCAGGTCGGACCCGCGAGGTGAACTTCTTCGTGCTGGACGAACGCCTGCGCCTGGTGGACCTGCCGGGCTACGGCTTCGCCCGGGCCTCGCGCACCGAGGTGAAGAAGTTCCAGAATCTGGGGCGGGACTATCTGCGCGGCCGGCCCAATCTGAAGCGCGCCTACCTGCTGATCGACGCCCGCCACGGCCTGAAAGAGGTGGACGGCGATCCCATGGACGCCTTCGACCGGGCCGCGGTCTCCTATCAGATCGTCTTGACCAAGGCCGACAAGCTGCGCCCCGCCGCAGTGGAGGATGTCCGCCGCCGCACCGAGGCGGCCATCGCCAAGCGACCTGCCGCCTTCCCCCGGGTGATCGCCACCTCGGCGGAGACAGCCGCCGGCCTGGCCGAGCTCCGGGCCGAGATCGCCGCAGCCTGCGAGATCACCGAGGTCTAGAAGGCGCGCAGGAAGGGCCTCAGGGCGCCTTCACCGTCTCGCCGCCCTTCATCACGAACACCGGCGCCTCCAGCAGGGTGACGTCGGCCAGCGGATCGCCGATCACGCCGATCAGGTCGCCCCAGGCGCCGGGCGCCACGACGCCGACGTCGCCCGCCTGGCCGAGGGCCTGCGCGGCGTTCACCGTCGCCGTCTGGATGGCCTGCAGCGGGGTGGCCCCATAGCGGACCATGACGGCGAACTGCCGGCCGTTCTGGCCATGGGGATAGACGCCGGCGTCGGTGCCATAGACCATCTTCACCCCCGCCTTGAGGGCCTTGCGGAAGTTCTCCCGCTGGATCTCGGCGATGTCGCGGTCCTTGCGCAGATTGTCCTCCAGCACGCCGTTCCTGCGCCCTTCGGACTGGGTGTATTCGGTGTTGTAGATGTCCATGCTGAACCAGGCGCCATGTTCGCGGGCCAGGCGGATGCCCTCGTCGTCCACAAGGCTGGCGTGCTCGATGGTGTCGACGCCGCCGAGGATGGCGGCGCGGATGCCCGGCGCCCCATGGGCGTGGGCGGCCACCTTCATGCCGGCCATATGGGCGGCTTCGGTGACGGCCTTGATCTCGTCGAGGGCCAGTTGCTGGGCGCCGGGCTCCGAGCCCCGGGAGAAGACCCCGCCGGTGGCGCAGATCTTGATCACCTGGGCGCCGTACTTGCGCAGGGTCCGCACATTGCGCCGGGCGGCGTCCGGGCCGTCGGCCACATAGGGGCTCTTCTCGTCCATGGACGGCGGGAAGAAGGTGGAGTCGCAGTGCCCGCCGGTCGCCCCGAAGGAATAGGCCGCCGTGACGATGCGGGGTCCAGGGATCTGGCCCTCGGCGATGGCCTCGCGCAGGCCCACATCGCCATAGAATTCCGAGCCCACATTGCGCACCGTGGTGAAGCCGGCCTCCAAGGTATCCTTGGCGCTGCGGGTCCCCACCGCCGTCCAGAAGGCGTCGGAGAACTGCAGATAGTTGTAGCCCCCATAGATGGGCGTCGAGGTCAGGTGGACATGCATGTCGATCAGGCCCGGCAGCAGGGTGACCCCGGGCAGGTCCACCCGGGTGGCCCCTGCCGGGTCGGCCGGGGCCTGGGCGGCGCTTAGGACCTGGGCGACCTTGCCGTCGGTGATCACCACCACCGGGTCGGCCAGCATGCGACCGGTGGCCGGGTCGAGCAGGCGCGCGGCCCGCACGACGACGGGCTGCGCCTGAGCCCCGAACGCCATGAGGCCCACGGCCACGACACCGGAAAAGCAGACGGCCGAACTTCAGTCACGGCGTAATTTCGGATGCAGCCATCAGACTGAAAAAAAAACTGTCATATTTAGAACAAAAG
>CALEOQ010000435.1 GCA_937910255.1 uncultured Caulobacteraceae bacterium
GGTGTCTCTGTCTGTCAGTACAGCTGTCGTGTGGTGCTACATCTGTCCTGGTGAGCTACTTCTTCATCTTTTTTTTTTTTTAAGGATACGGCGACCACCGAGATCTACACTCTTTCCCTACACGACGCTCTTCCGATCTGGCCTGATCCTCGGCGATCAGCGGACCGATGACGTCATCCAGGGCCTCGCCCTCGATCACCTTGGCGAGATTGTAGAGGGTCAGGTTGATCCGGTGGTCGGTCACCCGCCCTTGCGGAAAATTGTAGGTGCGGATGCGCTCGGAGCGGTCGCCCGAGCCCACCTGACTCTTGCGCGCATCGGCGCGGGCGGTGTCGAGGGCCTCGCGCTGCTGGTCGTAAAGCCTGGCCTTGAGAACCTTCAGGGCGCGGGCCCGGTTCTGGTGCTGGGACTTTTCCGACGAGGTCACCACGATGCCGCTCGGCAGGTGGGTGATGCGGACGGCGGAGTCGGTCTTGTTCACATGCTGGCCGCCGGAGCCTGAGGCGCGATAGGTGTCGATGCGCAGGTCGGCGTCGTTGATCTCGATCTCCACGTCCTCGACCTCCGGCAGGACCGCCACCGTGGCCGCCGAGGTATGGATGCGCCCGCCCGCTTCAGTCTCGGGCACACGCTGCACCCGATGGACGCCGCTCTCATACTTCAGCCGACCAAACACCCCGTCGCCGGTGATGGAGGCGATGATCTCCTTGTAGCCGCCGACCTCGCCTTCGGAGACGGAGTCGATCTCCACCCGCCACCCTTGGGTCTGGGCGTAGCGCTGGTACATCCGAAACAGGTCGCCGGCGAACAGGGCGGCCTCGTCGCCGCCGGTGCCGGCCCGCACCTCCAGGATGGCCGAGGCGTTCTCGTCCTTGTCCTTGGGCGCCAGCAGCAGGGCGACCTGGCGCTCCAGCTCGGGCAGGCGGGCCTCGAGCTCGGCCAGTTCCTCGCGGGCGAGGCCGGCCATTTCCCGGTCGCTGGCCGCGGCCATCTGCTCCAGGTCCGGCGCTTCGGCCCGGGCCTTGACCAGGGTCTCCACAGCCTCGGCCACCGGGCGCAGCTCGGCATGCTCCTTGGAGAGCCGGACGATCTCGGCCCCGTCGCTGGCCGCGCCCATCCGCGCTTCGATCTCATGGAAGCGGTCGAGTACCTGGTCGAGGCGGGCCTGGGGAAGTCGCACGATCTGAAAGCACCTGTTGGACGAAGACCGCCTATCTAGCGTCGGCGAGGGCAGGCGACAAACGAGGAACCACTTGCCATCCTCCGCCACCGCAGTGCAGCATGGTTAAGCTGTGACGAGGAGCTGGGCCTGTGGGGGCCGGCCGCTGTTCGCCGAGGTGTTTGCGCCATGGGAGCCCTGTTTCCCGTCAAATGCCCCCACTGCAAGGCTGAGACGGCCGTCGCGCCGGAGGTCTTTCATCGCTGGTGGCCCTGTAAGGGACGTTCGGAGCTCCCGGCCAGCCTGCCTGGGAAGGTCCTGCCTGATCAGCCGGTGCGCGCGGCCTTCAGCGCCATGTGCCCGGCCTGCGACGGCCCCTTGGCCCTGATCCTCACCGCGAAAGGCAGCGTGCTGAGCACGCTCGTGTCCCGGCCCGGCGTGCCCAGCGCCCGTAGCCTGGAGACCCTCGAGCCCAATGAGATCAGCAAGGTCGATGTCCATCCCCCCGACCGGCCATCCCAGCCGCCCCTCGTGCTTTTACCTCCAAGGCTTCCGGAGAATTTCGGCGAAAAGCTGAAGCGGCTGGCCGGGGATGCGGCGCGGCCTGACCAGGGCGGCACCGCTGCGGCCGGCTGTCGATGGCTGCTGGACGAGGTTTTGAGCGACCTTGGTCATCCGCCCGCGGCGGCGGCCAAGCCCTCCGGGGGGCTCATCGCGCGATTGTTCGGGCCGGCGCCGCGGCAGGAGCCGGGCCTGAAGAGCCGCCTGCGCAAGGCGTGCGAGGCCGGCAAGCTGCCGCAGTGGGCGCTGACACGCGCCGATGGTCTGGACTTGGAGGCGAAGACGCCGCCGGTTTCGGCCAAGGCCTATGTGGACTATCTGGCGGCGGTGCTTAGGGCCGCCTATCCGGGGCTCTGACAGGGAAGGCGACGCAGGCGCCGCCTTCCCGCGGGATTCAGAGCTGCGTCTTAGGCGCGGACGCCGGTCATCGGGGCGCTGCCGAAGGCGCCCAGCTTCACCGTGCCGTTCATGGTGTCGCCTTCGACCTTGGCTTCGAACTCCAGGGTCATGGGCATGGGCTGGGTGATCTGGGTGGACCAGGTCAGGGTGTCGCCATTGACCTTACCCTCGACGCTCTGCGTGCCCATCTGGCCCGACGTCGTGCCCGTGAAGGTGTCGCCGCTGGTGGTGATGACGGCGTCGACCGTCTGGGCGCCCATGGGCGTATTGATGGTGATCTTCCAGTTGCCGTCTGCTGCGGACATGACGTCCTCCCCATTTATGGAGACGGCACCTAATCAAGCGCCGGGGGCGCGCGCAAGCATGACCCCGACGTCAACGTCAGAAGGTTTCGGACTCCCCCAGGGAGACGCCGGCCTTGCGGAGCCGGGCGAGGATCTCGATCAGGCGCCCATAGGTGTCGTTGGCGCCGGCCAGCATCTCGGCGCGCGTGAACACCGCCGACGGGACAACGAGGCCCAGGTCGCGGCGTTCGATCATGCCCACGTCGATCAGGGCCGCCACATAGGGGTCCATGATATGCCGGGGAAGGCAGAGGCGCTCGGCCAGATCGGCGTCGGCGATCGCGCGGCGCTGGCTGTCGGGGGGAATGTCGTGGAGGGCGACGTAGCGGTCCGTGGTCGCCCGCAGATGCGCCGTATTGGCGGTCCAGACCCCGGTGAAGACCAGCAGGGAGATCAGGTCCCCGTCATACCGGCGAGCCATGTGGTTGAGCAGGTCAATGAGCTCATAGGCGATCAGGCGGCCGGTCAGCCGGCGATTGTCCGGGGGAGAGGGCATAGGCAAGCAACTCGTAGAATGGGAAAAAGGCGCCCGCGGCTATTCGGCGGCGGCCAATTCCGCAGCCTGGGCGGCCGCAAGCTCGGCGGCGCGGGCCTCGACCAGCTCGACGATGTGGTCGACCATGTGCTCGTTGTCCATCTTATGGTCGGGCTTGCCGGCCATATAGACCATGCCTGAGCCCTTGCCCCCGCCGGTGAAGCCCAGGTCGGTCATCAGGGCTTCGCCCGGGCCGTTCACCACGCAGCCGATGATCGAGAGGCTCATGGGGGTGGAGATGTGGGCCAGGCGTTCCTCCAGGGCCTCCACCGTCTTGATGACGTTGAAGCCCTGACGGGCGCAGGACGGGCAGGCGATGATGTTCACGCCCCGGTGGCGCAGGCCGAGCGACTTCAGAATGTCGAACCCGACCTTGATCTCCTCCACCGGATCGGCGGCCAGGCTCACCCGGATGGTGTCGCCGATGCCGGCCCAGAGCAGGGAGCCCATGCCGATGGCGGACTTCACCGTGCCGGTGCGCAGGGCGCCGGCCTCGGTGACCCCCAGGTGCAGCGGGCAGTCGATGGCCTCGGCCAGCATCTGGTAGGCGGCCACCGTCATGAAGACGTCCGAGGCCTTCACGCTGATCTTGAACTCGTGGAAGTCGTGATCCTGGAGAATGCGGGCATGGCTCAGCGCGCTCTCCACCATGGCCTGGGGGCAGGGCTCCCCATAACGCTCCAGCAGTTCGCGCTCAAGCGAGCCGGCGTTGACGCCGATGCGGATGGAGCAGCCATGATCCTTGGCCGCCTGGATCACCTCGCGCACCCGGGCCGGAGAGCCGATATTGCCCGGATTGATCCGCAGACAGGCCGCGCCGGCCTTGGCCGCCTCGATCCCGCGGCGATAGTGGAAGTGGATGTCGGCCACCAGGGGAACCTTGGCCGCCTTGGCGATGGTCGAAAAGGCTGCGGTGGACTCTTCGTCCGGGCAAGAGACCCGGACGATGTCGGCGCCGGCCTCTTCCAGCTGGCGGATCTGGTCGATGGTCGCTGCGGCGTCGGCCGTCAGCGTATTGGTCATCGACTGGACGGTGATCGGGGCGTCGCCGCCCACCTCGACCGACCCCACGCGGATCTTACGGCTGACGCGCCGCTCTATCGTGCGCCAGGGACGGAGGTGGGTGTGATCGTGCTGGGTCATGGGCCTGCAAAATAGGCCCTCGCGCGCCGTTTCCCAAGCCGGGAAACATGACGCTTTTAGTCACCCAGGCGGCTGAGCGGGGTCTGGGCGCCGGGCAACAGGCCCCGTGTCTGTCCGTTGACGAACACCTGGAAGGCGGTCGGCTCGGAGACATCGATCACCAGGCCCCGTAGGTCAGGGGCGCGATAGGCTTCGCCGGCGGCGAGCTGGCGGGCGAAATAGACCTCGCCATCGGCGCTGCGGACGATCAGGGCCGCAGACTCCCGGGCCTGCAGCACGATGGGCGAGGCGGGCGCGGCCGGCGCGCCGTACACGGTCCCGTCCGGGGTGAAGGTGGCCGGCAACTGGCTGAGGTCAGCCTCGGCCTGAGGCCCCCTGGCGATCTCGCGGTTAGAGGCGATCACCGCGTCGGCCGAGCCGCCGGCGGCCGCGGCCACGTCCAGGCCGGGCGTTTCATAAAGCTCAGGCACGGTGGATTCCACCGGCGCAGGCAGGGGCGCGCCCAGGGACAGCGGGCCTTGCGGTCCGGCGTTGGCGGCGATCTCTTCGGCGGTGCTGGGCGGGGCGGCGACCGGCGCGACGGGCTGGGCCTCGTTGATGCCCCGCTGGGCGAAATTCCAGACCAGAATGGCGCCGACCACCAGCACGCCGGCGGTGATGGCCAGGCCCAGTCGGCTGTCGCCGGTGCGCCGCACGCCGACCGGTTCGCGCAGGGCCTCGTCGCCGGCAGGCTCATCGGCCTTGAAACGGGTCACGGCGGCCTCGGCCTCGAGGCCCAGCGCCTTGGCGTAGGCGCGGACATAGCCGATGGTGAAGGGCCGCGACGGCAGGTCCTCCAGCCGCATTTCCTCGATGGCGGCCAGATAGGCGCGCCGGATTCGGGTGGAGTCGGCGACGTCCTGCAGCGAGAGGCCGCGGAATTCGCGCGCCGCCTTCAAGGCGGCGCCGATGTTGGGACCAGAGTCCAGGGTCGGCATATAGCTTTCAACAGCACTGAGGGGGTGCGTCCCCTCAAAGCTCGGATTGAAGTCAGTGACCCGCCCAGTGTCGAGCGCCATGGCTGCTCGTCATCCCCGAAAAATAAATGCGGCCAGATAGCCGCCACCCGCCCCGTCCGTTTGCCACGGATCTGTTAATTTCTCTTTTCCCATAACACGATAGCCGCAGCCGTTCAACGGCGGGCGATCGTTGATTCGTCATGGTCAAGCTTAAATCGAGAGATAGAGCTTGCGCGCCAGGGTCTCGATCTCGCCCCGCACCGAGCCGCCCGTGCCTCGGATCAAGGCGCTGACCCCACGGTGGGCCGCCTCCCGGTCGCAGGACAGCACCATCTGCTTGACCGGCCCGACGCCGGCCGGCGGCATGGACAGGCGCTCATAGCCCAGGGCGACCAGGGTGAAGGCCTCAAGGGGCCGGCCGGCCATCTCGCCACACACCGACACCGGCGTCCCCGTATCGGCGCAGGCCTTCTGGATTTCGGCCAGCACCCGCAGGGCCGGGGGTGACAGCGGGTCATAGCGGTCGGCCATGCGGGCGTTGCCGCGGTCGGCGGCGAACAGATACTGCAGCAGGTCGTTGGTGCCGACCGACACGAAGTCGGTCATCGGCAACAGGGCGTCCAGGTGCCAGATCAGCGACGGCGCCTCGATCATGGCGCCCACGTCCAGGCGCGCCGGCGCCGGCCGTCCCCGGCGCTGGGCCCAGGCCACCTCATGGTCCACCAGGGCGCGGGCGGCGCGGAACTCGTCCACGCTGGCCACCAGGGGGAACATGATCCGCAGGGCCCGGCCGCGGGCAGCGGCGATCAGGGCGCGCAGTTGAAGACGCAGCAGGGCCGGGCGATCCAGCCCCATGCGGATGGCCCGCCAGCCGAGCGCCGGGTTCTCCTCCCGCTCGGCCTCGAGATAGGGCAGCACCTTGTCGCCGCCGAGATCCAGGGTGCGGAAGGTCACCGGCAGACCGCCGGCGGCGTCCAGAACCCGGCTATAGAGGGCGGTCTGGGCGTTGAAGCGGGGCAGCTCTTCGGCGACCATGAACTGGAACTCGGTGCGGAACAGGCCGATCCCCTCGGCCCCGGTGTCGCCCAGGATTTCCAGGTCCACATCCAGGCCGGCGTTCATCAGCAGGGTGACCTTGACCCCGTCGCGGGTGAAGGCCGGGGTGTCGCGCAGCTTGGCGAACTCGGCCCGCCGCTGGGAGCGCACCTCGATGCGCGACCGGATCGCCTGGACCACGTCGAGCCGGGGCCGCAGATAGGCCTCGCCGGTCTCGGCGTCGACGATGACCGGATCGCCCTCGTTCACCCGGTCGCGCAGGCCATCCAGGCGACCGACGCAGGGAATATCCAGGGCCCGGGCGACGATGGCCGCATGGCTGGCTGGCGAGCCCTCTTCGAGCAGCAGGCCCTTCAGCTTGTGGCGGTCATATTCGAGCAGGTCGGCGGGGCCGAGGTTTCGGGCGATGAGGATGGCGTCGTCCGGCAGGTCGTGGGCGGTGTGCCCGTCGCCGGAGAGATGGCGCAGCAGCCGGTCGGCCAGGTCCTCGAAATCGTGCAGCCGCTCGCGCAGATAGGGATCGCGGGCCTGGCCCAGCCGGGCGCGGTGCTCCGAACGCACGCGCTCCACCGCCGCCTCCGCGGTCAGGCCGTTGCGCACCGCATCTTCCAGCGACCGGTTCCAGCCCCGGTCGTGGGCGAACATCCGGTAGGTGTCGAGCACCTCATAGGAGGCCTCCACCAGGCCGTGCTGGCCCTCCAGCATTTCGTCGAGCTGGGCCTGCAGGCTGGAGATGGCGCTCTTCAGCTTGGCCTCTTCGGCGACCACATCGTCGGCCAGCAGCTGCGAGGGCGCGACCGGCGGCTCGTGCAGGACGGCGACCCCCAGGGCGAGGCCGTCGGCGAACCGGGCGCCCTTCAGCCGCTCCGATCGGTGCGGCGCGATCTCGACGCCGGACAGTTCGTCCTCGGAGATCAGTTCGCCGGCGACCATCTCGGCCAGCACCATGGCGATGATCTGGACGTCCTCGACCTCGTCCTCGGTATAGACCCGCTCGGTGCGGTTCTGGACCACCAGCACGCCGATGGCCCGGCCGCCGCGCAGCAGGGGCACGCCGAGGAAGGCGTGATAGGGGTCTTCGCCGGTCTCCGGGCGATAGGAGAAGGCCGGATGATTCGGCGCGTCGGCCAGGTTCAGCGGCCGGCCCAGGCGCATGATCTCGCCCACCAGGCCTTCGCCCGGACGCATGCGGGTCAGGTGGACGGCCAGGGGATCGAGGCCCTCGGTGGCGAACAGCTCCATCTCGCCGCCGGCGCGGCGCATATAGAGGGAGCACACCTCGGCGACCATGGAGCGCGCAATGATGCGCACGACCATGTTGAGGCGTTCCTGCGCAGGACCGCCGCGCTGGACCGCCTCGCGAATCTGCCGCAGCAGGCTCCGCTGACCCCGAATGACCGCTCCGGTCATCGCCATCTTGGCCTGGTCTCCTCTGCCTGGTCGCTTCCTAGCAGTATCGCACGTCGGATCGGAGACGGAATGCCGTCCCTGATCCGCAGCGACCTATCAGATCGGAAGAGCACACGTCTGAACTCCAGTCACGTCGTAATCTCGTATGCCGTCTTCTGCTTGAAAAAAAAAAACAAAAAAACAAAAATATCTCCCAATCCAGCATACCCATACGGGTTTTTCCGCCATATCGAAAACAAACCAGAAGATTCATCATACATGTCATCGTCATATCAACGATC
>CALEOQ010000436.1 GCA_937910255.1 uncultured Caulobacteraceae bacterium
GGTGGGGAGGATGTGGATGGAATGAGAGGCATGGTAAGGAAAGGGAGAGGATGTACAAGACTGGTAACGAAGCGAGGAGAGGGTGACACTGTTGTGATGTGTCTTTTTTTTTTTTAATGATACGGCGACCACCGAGATCTACACTCTTTCCCTACACGACGCTCTTCCGATCTCTCAAGGAGGAGATTTTCGAGCCGCTCGGCATGGTCGACACCGCCTTCCACGTCACGCCGGACAAGGTCGAGCGGTTCTGCGCCAACTATCAGCGCGGCCCCGACAAGAAGCTCAAGCTGATCGACGATCCCGGCGGCGACAGCCAGTTCGTCCGCGAGCCCGGCTTCAAGTCCGGCGGCGGCGGCCTGACCGGCACGGTGGCCGACTATGGCCGCTTCACCGAGATGCTGCGCCGGGGCGGCGAACTGGACGGCCACCGCATCCTGGGTCCACGCACCCTGGAAATGATGCACATGAACCACCTGCCCGGCGGCAAGGACCTGACGCAGCTGGCCATCGGCGCCTTCTCCGAGACGTCGAACGAAGGCGTGGGGTTCGGCCTCGGCTTCGCGTCGACCATGGGTCAGGTGGAGACCGGCGCGCTCGGCGTCGGCGACTACTACTGGGGCGGCGCGGCCTCGACCATCTTCTGGGTCGACCCCAAGGAGGACCTGACCCTGGTCTTCATGACCCAGCTGATGCCGTCCGGCACCTTCAACTTCCGCGGCCAGCTCAAGAGCCTGATCTATTCGGCTATCACCGACTGAGGGCCTGGCGTGCGGGGCCGGCCTGCGCTGGCCCCGTCGCTCATCCCGCCAGCTTCGACAGCAGGAAGGCGACCAGGAAGCCCGCCACGGCGATGAGGCCGGACGCCTCGTGGGCCTCTTCCGTGGCCTCCGGGATCATGGTGTCCACCAGCATGGCCAGGATGGCGCCGGCCGCCAGGGCGGTGACCGCTGCGATCGCCTCGGGTGGGGCATGCGCCAGGGCCCCATGGCCCAGCATCGCCGCTGCGCCGGACGCCAGGGCGATGGCGCCCCAGACGCCGAACACATAGCCCGCCGAACGCCCGGCCCGCTTCATGCCCGCCACGCTTGAGAGGCCCTCGGGCAGGTTCGACAGAAAGACCGCCGCCACCGTCACCAGGCTGACGCCGGTCCCGTCCAGCAGGCTGACCCCGATCACCACCGACTCCGGCACGCCATCCAGCAGGGCGCCGATGGCGATGGCGAGCCCGCCGTTCGCCGTGGCGGCGGCCTGCGACTCTTCGGGGTTGAAGCCCGAGCGTTTGCGATGCCGCGCGCCGGCGCGGGATACGGCGATATTGGCCAGGGTGTAGGCCAGCGCGCCGGCCAGGAACCCGCCGCCGGCGGCCGCGAGGCCCCCTTGCGCAAAGGCCTCGTCCATCAGGTCGAAGGCGACGGCCGAGATCAGCACGCCGGAGCCCGCCGCCATCACGCCGGCGATCAGCCGCTTGGGCAGGTCGAGGAACCAGGCCAGGACAGCGCCCAGGATCAGGGCCGAGCCCCCGACAAGGCCCCAAAGTCCCGCCTCCAGCATGTCGGCTCCTCTTTACGCGATTGCCCGACCCTAGAGGATCGCGCGACCCTCGGCCCGGTCAAACCTCGGACAAAGGCTAAGCCATGGACCTTCTGGTCAATATCGACGTCCCCGACCTCGAACGCGCCGAGGCCTTCTATGTGGCGGCGCTCGGCCTCACCCCCACCCGCCGGTTCGGTCAGGGCGGGGTGGAGCTGTCAGGCCTGCCGGTGCGGCTCTATCTGCTGGAAAAGGCCGAGGGGTCGGTTGGCGCAGGCCGTGACATCCGCCGCTACGGCCGCCACTGGACGCCGGTCCACATGGACGTCGTGGTGGACGATCTCGACGCCGCCCTGGCCCGCGCGCTCAACGCAGGCGCCGTCCTGGAGAGATCGGAAGAGCGTCGTGTAGGGCAAGAGTGTAGATCTCGGTGGCTGCCGTATCATTAAAAAAAAAAGAGACTAGCTACGATACTACGGGCGCACTGTCCACACAGCGCTGAGTCCGGAGCTCACTAGCGCCCAGCCTCTACCCC
>CALEOQ010000437.1 GCA_937910255.1 uncultured Caulobacteraceae bacterium
GAAATTGGAGACGGGAAGGGGAGAGCGGAGGCTGGAAGAAGGCAAGATTTGTTTATTCAAGCAGAAGACGGCATACGAGATTACGACGTGACTGGAGTTCAGACGTGTGCTCTTCCGATCTCAGGGGCGCCACGCGCGCGCTGTCAGGATCATCAGAAATGGCGGCGCAACGGCTCTCGTCGAGATCCACGATGCCCAGGCCCATGTAATGTTGCCAGGTGAGGAGCTTTGTGTAGTAGAGCAGCGCGGTCAGGGCTTCGTCGCTGACGCTGAGGCGTTGCTCCGGCGTTCCGTCCTCGATCTTGGCCAACACATCTTCCTGGTCGAAGGGGATGGTCTCGATTGAAGGCTTATCGGGAACCTGCAGTTCCTGTCCCCCAGGTAGATCTTGCGGTTCGCCCAGGCCCTGGGCCTCTTCGTTCCTGTGGGCAAAAATGTAGAAGGCCGCCAGCACGATCACGGCTCCACCCATCAGCAGCAAGCGGCGCTTGTCCCGGCGCGCCAGGGCCTGCGCCTCCTTGAGCGTCATCTTTCTGCCCAGCGCGGCGGGAATGTTGGATTTCCTGAGGACTGGACCTGTACGGGCTTGGTTGAGGCGTGAGCGGCGGCCGCGGCCCCGCAGGTCGCCCGCGCCCGGCGACACGCGGATCGGGCGCTGCGGCGAGTAGCGGCTGACCCGGCGGGCCGCCGTCTCGAGCCGCTCGTCCTGGAAGATGAGCTGGCCTTCGGTCCAGGCGACCGCCTGCTTCACGTCGGCTTGCGGGACCAGCACCCCGTCACCGCCGGCGGCGAGCCGATAGCCCTGGCCCGGCTGGAGCTGGGCGGCGACCTGGCCCGTCCGCCGGGCGCGGACCTCGACCCGGCCCTCCAGGAGCGTGACCATCGCGCCATCGCCGTCGTGCTCGATATTGAAGGCCGTGCCCGTGGCGACGACGAGGTGATCGCCCACGGCGACGGCGAACGGCCGCCGGGGATCCTTGGCCACCTCGAAGCGGGTCTGTCCGGCGGTGAGCGCAAGGTCTCGGCGCCCGTCGGTGAACCGCGTGCGCACCTCGGCCCCGGCGTCCAGGGTCAGCCGCGATCCATCGGCCAGGGTGACGCTGCGCCGCGCGCCCGGCTCGGCGCGGTAGGTCCGCCAGGGGGGCTGCGCGCCCAGGACCACGAGGCCGGCCGCGGCCGCGGCCAGTCCGGCGCCCACCCCGCCGCCGATCAGTCGCCGGCGGGTGAGGACCGGGGGACGGCGCACGCCCTGGTTTGCGGTCTGAAGCGCCTGGTCCCGCAGGGGGGCCAGTTCGGGCGCCGAGGCGTCACCGAACAGCCCCATGACCTCGCCGATCCCCACCCAGGCCTCGGCCTGGGCGACATCGGCTGTGATCCAGGCCTGCAGGGCGGCCTCGTCGGCGGGCGACCAGCCTGCACCGCTCCTGGCCAGCCAAAGGGCGGCGGCGGCGTCGACGGCGTCCTCGGCCGAGCCGATATCGCGAAAGACCGGGTGCAGGAGGCTCATCGCAAGCGCCGCGCCAGGTGCGCCGCGGCGCGGATGACATGCTTTTCGACTGCGCTCACCGAGACGCCCAGCCGTTTCGCAATCTCCGCCTGCCGCATTTTCTCAACCCGAAATAGAATGAAGATGTCCCGCGTGCGCTCGGGCAACTCTTCGAGCGCGGCCAGCGCCTGACGCAGACGCTCCCGTTCTATCAGGACGGTTTCGGCCGACGAATCCTCAGAGGCCAGATCGAAAGGGGCCTCGCCGGCCACCAGGAGATCGAGGCTGACGTGCCGTCCGGCATGCCGCGCCGCCCGGGTGCGCGCCCGGTCGCGGGCCAGATTGGCCGCGATGGTGAACACATAGGCCTCGGCTGAACGCACGTCGGTCTCGCCCCCGCGGCGCATGGCGCGGACGAAGACTTCCTGGGTCATGTCCTCGGCTTCTGCGGGGTCGGCCGAGCGCCGGCGGAAGTAGGCCATGAGGGGTTTGCGCAGCCGTTCGCTGAGCCCGGCGAGGCCGTCGCCGACGATCGTGGGCGGGTGGAGATCGCTTTTCACGGTCAAGATCGGAAGAGCGCCGTGTAGGGAAAGAGTGTAGATCCCGGTGGTCGCCGTATCAGTAAAAAAAAAAACCACACCTACGCACCCTACTCCCTCCCAATCCCCCATCTCCC
>CALEOQ010000438.1 GCA_937910255.1 uncultured Caulobacteraceae bacterium
GTAGTACAAGAGAACAGGAGAGGAGGTGGTGCGGTTGGGACAGGAGTGCAGTGTGTGTCGCTGCAGATCGCAGAGTGAATAGCATAGATTATTCTTTTTTTTTTTCAAGCAGAAGACGGCATACGAGATTACGACGTGACTGGAGTTCAGACGTGTGCTCTTCCGATCTGCCCGCCTCTACTGGAGCCTGCCGGCCGGCCAGGTGACGGCGATCACCGGCTATCGCTGGTCGCAGTCGGGCGAGGACTATTCCGGAACTGGCGCCAACTTCGCCCTTCTCCCATCCGGGGCCCAGACCGTCAGCCGCGATGTGGATGAGGTTGGTCTGCTCTCTCAGGAAATCCGCTACGCCAGTCCGAAATGGGGCTGGGGGGACTTCGTCGCCGGCCTTTACCTGGCCAGCGAGGACGCCGACCGCCAGCTCCTGGTCCGCAACCTCGCCGCGGGTTCGGGGCGGGTGACTTCCAGCGTCCTGACGGACCAGGCCGTCGAGACCAAGAGCTATGCGGTGTTCGCCGACGGCGTCGTCCGTCTGCCCGCCGACTTCGATCTGACCCTGGGCGCGCGCTACACCCGCGACGAGAAGAGCGCCTCATTGCGCCGCGTAGACGGCTTGAACCCCGCAGCCGGGTTCCTGGCTTCGGACCTCTCGGCGGATTGGAGCGAAGTGACGCCGCGGGCCGTGCTCGCCTGGTCGCCGAACGCGGACCTGCGCGCCTATGCCAGCGTGACGCGCGGCTATACGGCCGGCGGTTTCAACACCGACGCCGCGACCCTGGCTGCGCTGACCACGCCCTTCGATCCTGAGATCGTCACCAGCTATGAGCTGGGCGTGAAGAGCCAGTGGCTGCAGGACCGTCTGCGGGTGAACGCCGCCTTGTTCCATATGGACTACGACGACAAGCAGGAGCTGTTCTTCAACAGCCTGACGCGCATCCTGACCATCACCAACGCCGGCCAGGCGACCATCGAAGGCGTCGAGATCGAGGTGGCCTATCGCCCGACGCCATGGCTCGGTCTGTCGGCGACCTATGGCTATCTCGACACCGTCTACGACGCCTTCGTCATCCCCGGCGGCGCGGTCTACACCGGCAACAGTCTGGGCTCGTCGCCGAAGAACAAGGGGTCGCTGGCCGCGGATCTGGACCTGCCCGTGGGCGACGCCGGCTACCTGATCGGCGCAGCCAGCTGGGCGTTCACCGACACCTACAACACCGGCGCGGCGGCCGATCCCAACCTGCAGATCGACGACTATGCGCTGACCAATCTGATGGTCGGCTATGAGCCGCGGGGTCGGGCCTGGCGCGCCACGGCCTGGGTCAAGAACGCCGGCGACGTGGACTATGTGCTCACCCCATCGACCCAGGGGGTGCTGGCGGAGTATCTGGGCGAGCCGCGGACCTGGGGCGTGACCCTGTCGGCCCACTACTGATGGGCCGCCTTTCGCGCCGCGCCCTGCTTGCCGCCCGATCGGAAGAGCACACGTCCGGACCCCAGTCCCGGCGTCCCCTCGCATGCCGTCCTCCGCTTGCAAAACAATAAGCACCA
>CALEOQ010000439.1 GCA_937910255.1 uncultured Caulobacteraceae bacterium
GATGGGTGGAGGTGTGGGTGGTGGGGCGAGGGTGGAGCGAGGAGGGTCGTGCGTTTTTTTTTTGAATGATACGGCGACCACCGAGATCTACACGCTTCCCCTGCACGACGCTCTTCCGATCTCACAAGGTGGGCGAGGTGTGCGGCTTTGAGCGCCTGCGCGCGGCGGCCGGCAGCCATTCGGCCGGCGACATCTTTGAGCGGACCGCGGTCCGGCGGCTGGTGGAAGACCTGCTGGCCGAACAGACCACCGTGGCCCGCGCGGTGATGGCCAAGACCCGCAAGGCCAGCGCCGGCGCCGATGGCGAGACGGCCAAGGCCGCCATCGACGCCTGGGCGGCCTCGGCCCAGGACGCCGTGGCCCAGGCCCATCGGACCATGGGCGAGATCGAGTCCTCGGCGGGGGGCTGGACCTTCGCCAAGCTCACCATCGCCCACGGCGCCCTGCGCGAACTGGCGGTCCGCGCAGAGGGCTGAGCGGCCAGAGCGCGTTCCGAAAGGTGGGAGCCGGTTCTCGGCCGAAACGCGCCCACGACTTGGTGGGACTTAGTGGCGGAAGACCCGCACGCCGGTGAAGGCCATGGTCAGGCCGGCCGCGTCGGCGGCGGCGATGACCTCCTCGTCGCGGATCGAGCCGCCGGGCTGGATCACCGCCGTGGCCCCGGCCTCGGCCGCCTGGATCAGGCCGTCGGCGAACGGGAAGAAGGCGTCCGAGGCGCAGGCCGAGCCCTTGGCGAGCGACTCCGGCAGACCGGCGGCCTCCGCGGCTTCGGCGGCGCGGATGGCGGCGATGCGGGCGGAGTCCTTGCGGTTCATCTGGCCGGCGCCGATGCCGGCGGTCTGGCCGCCCTTGGCGTAGACGATGGCGTTGGACTTCACATGCTTGGCCACGGTGAAGGCGAACAGCATGTCGCGCAGTTCGGCCTCCGTCGGCTGGCGCTTCGTCACGATCTTCAGATCAGCGGCGGTGATGTGGGCTGTGTCGCGCCCTTGCACCAGGAAGCCGCCGGCCACCTGGCGCCAGGTGACGCCGGCCGCCTTGGGATCGGGCAGGCCGCCGGTGATCAGCAGGCGCAGGTCCTTCTTCTTCTTGAAGACCGCGATGGCCTCCTCATCGGCCTCGGGCGCCACCACCACCTCGGTGAAGACCTTGACGATCTCCCGGGCCGCGGCCGCGTCCAGCCGGCGGTTGACCGCGACGATGCCGCCAAAGGCCGAGACCGGGTCGCACTGCAGGGCGCGCCTGTAGGCCTCGGTCAGGTCGGCGCCCAGCGCCACGCCGCAGGGGTTGGCGTGCTTGATGATGGTCACTGCGGCGCTGGCGGCCGGGTCGAACTCGGCGACCAGCTCGATGGCCGCGTCGGTATCGGCGATGTTGTTGTAGGACAGCGCCTTGCCCTGCAGCTGGGTGGCGCTGGCCACGCCCGGACGGTTCGAGCCGTCGCGGTAGAAGGCGGCGGCCTGATGCGGGTTTTCGCCATAGCGCATGGTCTGGACCAGCTCGCCGGCGAAGGCGCGGCGGCGCGGGGCTTCCTCGGCCAGTTCCTTCGCAAACCATTGCGAGATGGCCGCGTCATAGGCCGCGGTGCGGGCATAGGCGCGGGCGGCCAGGGCCTTGCGCAGGGCGAGCGACGTCGATCCATCGGCCTTCAGGGCCGAGATAACCTCTTCCAGGTCGGCGCGCTCGGTGCAGACGGCGACATAGCCGTGGTTCTTGGCGGCCGAGCGGATCATGGCCGGCCCGCCGATGTCGATATTCTCGACGCAGGCGGCGAAATCCCCGCCGCCGGCCACCGTCTGCTCGAAGGGATAGAGGGTCACATAGACGATATCGATCGGGCCGATGCCGTGCTCGGCCATGGCCTGGGCGTGGTCGGCGGCGTCGCGCACGCCCAGCAGGCCCCCATGCACCACCGGGTGCAGGGTCTTGACCCGGCCGTCCATCATCTCCGGGAAGCCGGTGAGGTCGGCCACGTCCTTCACGGGCAGGCCGGCCGCAGCAATGGCGGCCTTGGTGCCGCCGGTGGAGACCAGCTCCACCCCCATCTCGGAGAGGATTTTCGCGGCTTCGACCAGGCCGGTCTTGTCGGAGACCGACAACAGGGCGCGGACGGGTTTGACGGCGTCGGGGGCGGGGGGGAAGTTCGGGGCTGCGGGCACGGCGGTCTCCTGGCGGGAAGGTGACGAGGCGTGCCCAGGCGAGCGGCGTATGAGGTCCTGGCTCCCCGGTGGTCACCCACCTCGATCTCGCCAGTCACACAGGACAGGGGTGTCCTAACGCCGGCCGGTCGCGGGAGTCAATGGAGCCGCCGCCCGCGCTCTAGCGCGGCGGCGGCCAGGGCTCGGCTGCGGTGAGTTTCCAGCGCAGACGGGCGCCCACCTCCTGGCGGACCTGGCCGCGCAGCACCACCTGGCTGGTGCGCCGCGCCTGGCCGTCCTGGAAGAAGACCGAGGACTCGATGGAGACCTCCATGGCGTCATTGCGCAGCCACCAGCCGGTGTCTTCCCCCTCGCTCTTGATCAGCACGCTCTTGCCGTCCCGGGCCAGGGAGGCGCGCGCATCGGGATGGATGTGGAAGCGCACCACGAAGGGAATGAAGCGGCGGGGGTCCTCGCCCGGCGCGGCGTCGGTGACCGGGGTGAACCGGTCCTCGCCCCGCAGTTCGTCGGCGGCCAGATCCAGATAGAGCCGGCGTTCGTGCCGCAGGCCAAACCGGCGGACCCAGCCGTCATGGGACATTTCCAGCCACAGCGCCCCGTCGGCCTGCTGGCGCTTGGCGTTCACCGCCGCGTCGGCGCCGATCAGCCGGGGGCCTAGCGCCCGGGCGCTCAGGCCCCGCACCGGCGCGCCGCAGGCCAGGTCGCCGAGGGAGGCGGTGGAGGCCGCATCCCCCAGGCGCAGGGCTTCTGGCCCGACGGCGTCGGGGGACCAGCCGCAATTGGTGATCGCGCGGCGGCCGCCGATCAGGATTTCCAGGGCGAGCGGCTGAGCGCAGGCGGTGACGCTCCAGACGCCCGCGGCGGGCGGGGCGGTGTCAGCCACCACCTGCAGGCTGCGGCTCTCGATGCGGTGATAGCCGTTGCGCGTGGCCGGCAGGGTGCGGGCGCCGTCGCTCTCGCTGGCGCGGGCTGCGGCGACCAGGGCCGGCCGCAGGGCTTCGCCGCCCTGGAAGA
>CALEOQ010000440.1 GCA_937910255.1 uncultured Caulobacteraceae bacterium
GGGGCGACCGCCGGAGCCCACGCCCTTCCCCACCCGGACGCCCTCCGGGGCTGGGGGGGCCCCGGACCCGCCGGGGCCTGGCCCAGGCGGTGACCTTCGTCACCGGCCACGCGGCCAAGGGCGAGGAGCCGGACCTGGACTGGGAGAGCCTGGCCAAGCCGAACCAGACGGTGGTCATCTATATGGGTGTGTCGACGGCCGCAGGCGTCGCCCGCAGGCTGACACAGGCCGGCCGTAACCCCGCCACGCCAGCGCTTATAGTCGAGAACGCCAGCCGGGCCGACGAGCGTCGCATCGTCACCCGTCTGGACGGTTTGGCTGACGCCGCGGCGGCGCTGAAAGGACCAGCGCTTCTGATCGTCGGCGAATCGATGGCTCTGGCCATGGCGGGCGAGCCTGGTGCAGGTGAGGCTGCGGCTGGCGAACCCGGCCAGGTGAGACAGATTGAGGCTCGCGCCGTCGAGCTGGGAGGCAAGTGAGATGAAGGCCCTGACCGCCAACCGCCTGATCGACGGCGATGTCGTCTTCTGGAAGGCCGGCAAGTGGGTCGAGCGTTTTGCTGACGCCGATCTGTTTGACGACGCCGCGGCCGCCGAACTCGCCGAGGGGCAGGCCAAGTCGCAACCCACTGTCGTGATCGACCCCTATCTGATCGACCTGATGGAATCCGACGGTCTGTGGGCGCCGCTCAGCTATCGCGAGCGCATCCGGGCGCTCGGCCCCACCAACCATCCGACCCACGGCAAGCAGGCCGAGGGCGGCGAGATGATCGAGGCCCTGATGCACGCCGACGGCGCCGCGCGCTCCAGCGGTCGCGTCAACCTGATCAAGCGTAAGTAAGGAGGCGCGGGATGTACCAGTACGACACCCTCGACAAAGAGATCGTCGCCGACCGCTCGCGCGAATTCCGCGAGCAGGTGGGCCGTCGCCTGGCCGGCGAGCTGAGCGAAGACCAGTTCAAGCCCCTGCGCCTGATGAACGGCCTCTATCTGCAGCTGCACGCCTACATGCTGCGGATCGCCGTGCCCTATGGCTCGCTGAATTCCCGGCAGATGCGCAAGCTGGCCTATATCGGCCGCACCTATGACCGCGGCTATGGCCACTTCACCACCCGCCAGAACCTGCAGTTCCACTGGATCAAGCTGCGGGACACCCCCGACATCCTCGACCACCTGGCCGAGGTGGACATGCACGCCATCCAGACCAGCGGCAACTGCATCCGCAATGTGACCTCCGACCCCTATGCCGGCGCCACCGCCGAGGAGCTGGACGATCCGCGGGTCTGGTCCGAGGCGATCCGCCAGTGGTCGAGCCTGCACCCGGAATTCTCGTTCCTGCCGCGCAAGTTCAAGATCGCCATCACCGCGGCGCCCAAGGACCGCACGGCGGCCAAGGTGCACGATATCGGCCTGATGATCCGCCGCGGTCGCGACGGCCAGCTGGGCTTCGAAGTGGTGGTCGGCGGCGGCCTGGGCCGCACCCCCTATGTGGGCCCGACCATCACCGAGTTCCTGCCGGCCAACCGGCTGTTCTCGTACCTGGAGGCGATCCTGCGGGTCTATAACCGCCATGGCCGCCGGGACAATCTCTACAAGGCCCGGATCAA
Organism: uncultured Caulobacteraceae bacterium; assembly: GCA_937910255.1. Lineage (GTDB taxonomy): Bacteria > Pseudomonadota > Alphaproteobacteria > Caulobacterales > Caulobacteraceae > Phenylobacterium. Next base: position 1,607 of record CALEOQ010000440.1, read on the forward strand.
GATCCTGGTGGCGGCCCTGGGGGCCGAGGAGTTCGCCCGTCAGGTGGCCGAGGAATGGGCCAAGATCGGCCCGGAGGGCGACCTGCCCGACACCGAACTGGCCCGCATCCGCGGCGCCTTCGCCAAGACCGCCTTCGAATCCCTGCCGGCGGTGTCGGAAACCTTCGAGGCGGCCAAGGCCGCCGATCCGGCCCTGGCCCGTTTCGCCCGCAACAACCTGCGGGCGCACAAGAAGCCGGGCTACGCCATCGTCGAGATCTCGCTGAAGACCGTGGGCGAGACCCCCGGCGATGCGACCTCGGATCAGATGGACGTGGTCGCCGACCTGGCCGAGCGTTTCGGCCAGGACGACATCCGGGTGACCCACGAGCAGAACCTCGTCCTGCCGCATATCCGGCTGGACGACATGCCCGAGGTGTTCGCCAAGCTGCAGGCCGTGGGCCTGGCCAGCGCCAATGTGAACCTGATCTCCGACATCATCGCCTGCCCGGGGCTGGACTACTGCGCCCTGGCCAACGCCCGGGCGATCCCCGTGGCCCAGCAGATCGCCCAGACCTTCGCCGACCAGGAGAAGGCCGAGGCCATCGGCGAGCTGAAGATCAAGATCAGCGGCTGCATCAACGCCTGCGGCCACCACCATGTGGGCCACATCGGCATCCTGGGCGTCGATAAGAAGGGCGAGGAGTTCTACCAGCTGACCCTGGGGGGCTCCGGCGCCGAGGACGCCTCGGTGGGCAAGATGCTCGGCCCGGCATTGCCTTACGACAAGGTGGCCGCCGCCATCGACACCCTTGTCGAGGTCTATCTGCGAGAGCGCCAGGACGGCGAACGCTTCCTCGACACCTATCGCCGCACCGGCGTCGAACCCTTCAAGGAGGCCGTCTATGCCGACGCTCATTGAGCTCGACGCCGGCCGCTTCGTGCTGGCCAACGATCCTTTCACCGCCGTGGCGGACGACGAGGGCCTGCCCCTGGGCGACGTGATCATCTCGTTCACCCGCTTCCAGGCCGAGGGCGATCGCCTGCTGGCCGAGGGCCGGGCGGTCGGCGTGCGGCTGGAGCCGGACGAGGAGGTCGAGGCCCTGGCCTATGACCTGCCGCGCATCAGCCTGGTGGCGGTGGCCTTTCCCAAGTTCCGCGACGGCCGGGGCTTCACCTCCGCGCGACTGTTGCGCGAGCGGTTCGACTACGCCGGCGAGGTCCGCGCCGTGGGCGATGTCTTCCGCGAGCAGGCCGGCTTCATGGTCCGCTGCGGCTTTGACGCCTTCGAGCCGTCCGACGGTTCGACCCCGGACATCTGGGCGCATGCCGTCAGCCGGCATCGCCACGTTTATCAACGCGCCGCCGACGCCCGTGCGCCGGCCTTTCTGGAGCGTGAAGGAGGGTGACCATGGCCTATGATCAGACCGATCGGCCATCGATCGCAGACCGGCTGGACGCTGAACTGCGCCACGCCGAACCGACCGAAATCATCGCCGCGGCGCACCGCGAGTTCGGCGACAAGCTGGCCATGGTTTCGTCCTTCGGGGCGGAGTCGGCGGTGCTGCTGCATCTGGCCGCCCAGGTCAGCAAGGACATTCCGATTCTGTTTCTGGACACCGGCATGCTCTTTGGCCAGACCCTGGACTATCGGCGCAACCTGGCGGCGCAGCTGGGCCTGACCGATGTGCGCGACCTGCGTCCGCACTATCAGGACCTGGCGGTGGCTGATCCCGAGGCCAAGCTCTGGAAGACCGACGTGGATGGTTGCTGCCATATCCGCAAGGTCCTGCCGCTGGACCGGGCGCTCGGCGAATTCGACGCCTGGATCACCGGGCGCAAGCGCTTCCATGGGGGCGATCGGCTGTCCCTGCGGGTGGTCGAGGAGGCCGACCCGCACGTGAAGTTCAACCCCCTGGCCAACTGGGGCAAGGAAGACCTGGACGCCTATGTCCAGGCCCACGACCTGCCGGCCCATCCCCTGGTGGCGCAAGGCTTCCCGTCCATCGGCTGCTGGCCGTGCACCTCGCCGGTCGAGGATGGTCAGGATGTCCGCGCCGGGCGCTGGCAGGGTTCGCAAAAGAGCGAATGCGGCATACATGTCGCCCGCGCGCCCGGGATCACGACGGCCGCTGGCGGATCAGCCAATGTCGGCGGCGACATCTGATCTGCGCCTACATCTGATCGGCGCTCCGGCGGGGCGCCTGAATAGAAAGACGACGTAATGACTGATGTGACCGTGGCCGCGCCGGCGCCCAAGAAGGCCGGCGCCTTCCATCTGGAAACCGTGACCTGGGTCCAGCATTGGACCGACAGCCTGTTCTCGTTCCGCACCACCCGCGATCCGTCCCTGCGGTTCTCCAGCGGCCAGTTCGTGATGGTCGGCCTGGAAGTGGACGGCAAGCCGCTGCTGCGGGCCTATTCCATCGCCAGCCCCGCCTGGCACGAGGAGCTGGAATTCTATTCCATCAAGGTGCCGGACGGCCCGCTGACCTCGCGGCTGCAGAAGATCCAGGTGGGCGACCAGGTGCTGATCGGCCGCAAGCCTACCGGCACGCTGGTGCTGGACGGCCTAAAGCCCGGCAAGCGGCTTTACATGCTGGGCACCGGCACGGGTCTGGCCCCCTGGCTGTCGCTGGCCCGCGACCCCGAAGTCTATGAGCGGTTTGATGAGGCGATCGTCACCCACACTGTGCGCAATGTGGCCGATCTGAACTATCGCGAGCTGTTCGAGGAAGACCTGGCCAAGGACGAAATCCTCTCCGAGGTGGTCGGCGACAAGCTGCGCTACTACCCAACCGTCACGCGGGAGCCGTTCAAGACCCAGGGCCGGATCACCGACCTGATCGCCTCGGGCAAGCTGTTCGAGGATCTGGGGGTTCCGCCGCTGGACCCGGCCGTGGACCGGCTGATGCTCTGCGGAGGTCCGGGGGTGCTCGCCGATCTGAAGGCCATGCTGATCGCGCGCGGTTTCGAGGAGGGCTCCATCGCCAAGCCGGGCGACTTCGTGCTGGAAAAGGCCTTCGTCGAGACCTGATCAGACGACGGCGTCGAGGATGAAGCCGACGCGGCGTTCCACACTGAACCGCGGCAGTTCAATCAGGCGATAGCCCCGGTCGACATAGGCCTGGGTCACGGCGTCATAGGTGCGGACCGCCTGCGCCCAGTCCTGCTTGCGTTCGGCGTCCTGGGCGTAGATCTGCCGCCAGGGCGGCGCGGCGAAGACCAGGTCGGCGTATCGCGCGCGCTCGATCGCCCCCAACGCCGAGGTCGGCGGGCTCAGCCCCTCGAGGGCCGCGTAACCCAGCAGGTCTGGCAGGCCCCGGTCGAAGAAGGCGCGGCCGCCGGTCGCCGAGGCGGCGTGGTAGGCCGCCAGATCCCGCTCGAACATGGCCTGCCAATAGGCGTCGCGGTCCGCCCAGGGCAGCGCGGCGCCGCCAGCGGCGCGCTGCGCGCGGATCACCGCCCGACCGGCCTCATCGACGCAGGCTTCGCCCCGCGCACGCAGGTGTTCGATCAGGGTCGTCTTGCCCGCGCCGGGGCCGCCGGTAATGACGAACAGCAGTTTCGGGAACAATGTTTGGGGCATGCGTCTTCTCCTCGGGAACGGGCCGAATACGGATCGTCAGGAGAAGATGCCGCTCGCGCGCGGCCGGCCTATTTGCCGGGAGGGCAGCCCTTGAATTCGCCGACCTTGGTGACGGTCAGCTCCGACAGGTTCAGGGGCATCATCGGCGCCATGGACGAGCGCCCATGACCGGTGAAGAGATCGATCTTCTCGCCCTTGATCGCGCCGCCCACGTCCGAGGCGTACCAGTAGCCATCGTGCACGCCGCCGTCGGGCATGGGCAGGCCGACGGTCTCCTTGATGAACAGGACGGTGCGGCGGGGGATCAGCTTCTTGTCGATGGCCGCGGTGCGCATGGCGACCACCTTGCAGCCCAGGGAGTCCAGCGCGCCCACGCCCGCGGCGCCCGCGTGATAGAGGGTGGCCCGCATTCTGTAGGCCGGCGTGCCGGGGAGCCCGCCGGTCATCGCGCCCACAATCAGATCGCCGATCGGATCGCTCGTCGCGGCCTGGGAGCTGGAAGCCAGGGCCAGGAGGGGTAGAGCCGCCAGGGCGGCGAGGCGGCGTCGCATGGCGGCGTCATCCTGCGTCGTGAAGCTGGTGAGCCGTTGCGTAGCCGGGTCGAGCCGGCCTCGCAAGCCGTTCAATTGAGGTCTTCTTGCGGCAAGCGGAGTCGAACAGGCTTGGCGCCCCGATCAGGTCAGGTATCAGCAGCCTTGCGTGCAGTCAGGGAGCGGCGCGATGGGGCTTCGGATCTTTGGCGATTCCATCTCGGGCAACTGCCTGAAGGTGAGGTGGACCGCCGAGCGGCTGGGTCTCGACTATGAGTGGATCGAGGTCGACCTGCTGAAGGGCGAGACCCGCACCCCGCAGTTCCTGGCGATCAATCCGGCCGGCCAGGTCCCGGTGGTGATTCTCCCCGATGGCCGGCCCCTGGCCCAGTCCAACGCCATCCTCCTGCATCTGGCCGAGGGTTCGGACCTGATCCCGGCCGACGCCTATGCCCGCGCCCAGATGCTGGAATGGATGTTCTGGGAGCAGTACAGCCACGAACCCTATGTGGCGGTCGCCCGTTTCCGGGTCCGCTATGAAGGCCAGCCCGTGAACAGCCTTGAGCCGCGGCTGGTGGAGCGGGGCGCTGCGGCCCTGCAGCGTCTGGAGGACGCCCTGGCGGCGGGATCATTTCTGGTCGGCGACCAGCTCAGTCTCGCCGACGTCGCCCTGGTCGCCTATACCCGGCTGGCCGGCGAGGGTGGCTTCGACCTGTCGCGCTATCCCAAGGTTCAGGCCTGGATCGCGCGGGTGGAAGCAGTCCTGCCGATCAAAGACTAGGAGTCCCCGCGATGCGGATTGCTGCGCTTCCCCTGGCCCTGGCGACCCTGTCGCTCATGGCGCCAAGCCACGCCCTGGCCTGGGGCGGGCATGGCCACCGCATCATCGGCGTGGCCGCCATGGACGCCTTGACCGACGAGGTCCCCGCCTTCCTGCGCGACCCCACGACCGCAACGCAGGTCGGCGAACTGAGCCGCGAGCCGGACCGGTCCAAGGGCGCGGGCAAGATCCACGACTCCAACCGCGACCCGGCCCATTTCGTCGACCTCGACGACGCCGGCCTGGTGATGGGCGGCCCAAGGTTCGAAGCGCCGCTCCCGCCGACCCGGGCCGACTATGAGGCCCTGCTGCAGGCTGCTGGTACCGATAGCTGGAAGGCCGGCTATCTGCAGTATTCCATCGTCGACCAGTATCAGCAGCTGACCCTCGACTTCGCCTATTGGCGGGTCCTGATCGCCGCCGAGGCCCGGGAGACCGATCCCGGACGCCGCGCCTGGTACGCCCAGGATCGCATCCTGCGCGAGGGCCTGCTGAAGACGACCATTGGCGCGCTTTCCCACTATGTGGCCGACGGCGCCCAGCCCCTGCACACCTCGGTGCACTACAATGGCTGGGGGGACTATCCCAATCCGCAGGGCTACACCCTGGGCCGGATTCACGGGCCGTTCGAGGGCGAGTTCACCCGCGCCCATGTGAGCCTGGCCGAGCTGAAGACCGCCATGGCGCCGCTGAACGTCTGTGACTGCCCGATCGAGGAACGGACCGTCGACTACATCCTGACCGGGTTTTCCCAGGTCGAGCCGCTGTACGCCCTGGAAAAGGCCGGCGGTCTGGCCGAGGGCGATGCGCGCGGTGTGGCCTTCGTCCTGAACCAGACCGCCGCCGGCGCCTCGGAGCTGCGGGACCTCATCGTCGAGGCTTGGCGCGACAGCGCCGACTCCCAGGTGGGAGATCGGAAGAGCACACGTCTGAACTCCAGTCACGTCGTAATCTCGTATGCCGCCTTCTGCTTGAAAAAAAAAAAACGCAGCACCTCACCAGC
>CALEOQ010000441.1 GCA_937910255.1 uncultured Caulobacteraceae bacterium
GGAGAGGGGGAGAAGGGGGAGGGGGAAGGGGAAGGGGGGGGGGGAGGAGGGTGATTGTTGGACAAGAAGAAGAAGGCATACGAGATTACGAGGTGACGGGAGTTCAGACGTGTGCTCTTCCGAACACGCCAGGGCGATGAGGGGCGCATCGGCGCCCAGCCCCGCGGCGCCGGCCACGATGCCGGCGGCCATCAGCACGGCCAACTGCCACCAGCCGACCCGCACCGCCACCAGCGCGGCCGGCGCCCAGAGCACGGCCAGGACAAACACCCCCTGGGCGACGTTGCGGACCGCCAGGTCGGGTCGGATCGGGTCGCCGATCGCCTGGCGGATCGCCTGATACAGGGCCGCGCCCGTCACCGCCTCGACGATGATCAGCGTCGCCAGGGCCGAAACCCCCGCCATCAGAAGGATCATCGCCCGGCGCAGCCCCTGTGGCGTGGCCCGGCGCACCGCGCTGTAGGCCGCCCAGTAGAGCAGCCCCTGACAGACGAGCTTGACCGCGTTGGAACTCCAGAGGGGATCGGGCCTGTAGGGGCTCCACAGCATCGACCCGCAGGCCCAGATCACCAGGACCAGCAGGGCCAGGGCCGCGGGGCGGTCAGCCTCGCTGACCTGAAAGGCCGGCAGGCACAGCAGGCCGACGATGCTGAGCAGCACGGCGAAGCCCAAGGGACCCAGCCAGCCCAGCAGGCCGGTCATCACCCCGGCGAAGGCCAGCACCCAACCGCACCACCGGGCGAAGCGCGGGCCGCTGATCCAGGCCGGCGCCGTCACGCCACCGCGCCCAGATCCTGCGGCAGATGTTTCTCGCGCATGGTCACCAGTTCTTCGGCCAGGGTCGGATGGACGGCGCAGGTGGAATCCCACTGGGCCTTGGTGGCCCCCATCTTCAGGGCGATGGCGGCCATCTGGATGATTTCCGGCGCATCGGCGGCGACAACATGGCAGCCGAGGATCTTCTGGGTCTTCTCGTCCACCACCAGCTTGATCAGGGCGCGCTCGTCCCCGCCCGCGAAGGCGTGCTTCATGGCCCGGAAGCGCGAGAGGTAGATGTCGACCTTGCCGTGGGCGTGCCGGGCCTCGGCCTCGGTCATCCCCACCGAACCGATCGCCGGCTGCGAGAACACCGCCGAGGCGACCATCTCATGATCGAAGGTGGTCGGGTTGTCGTAGAATTCGGTCTGGGCGAAGGCCGCGCCTTCGCGGATCGCCACCGGGGTCAGGTTGATCCGATCGGTGACGTCGCCCACCGCCCAGATGTTCTCCACATTGGTCCTGGAATAGTCATCGACGATGACGGCGCCATCCTTCAGCGCGACGCCAGCATTCTCCAGGCCCAGGCCCTCCACATAGGGCGCGCGGCCCAGGGCGAAGAGCACCTGATCGGACTCCAGGGTCGCGCCGCTGGTCAGATGGCTGACCAGCCCGGATTCGGTCTTTTCGACCCGCTCATGCTGGCAGCCCAGCAGGACGTCGATACCCTTCTTCTCCAGCTCCTCGGCCAGATGGGCGCGCACATGGTCATCGAACCCGCGCAGGATGTTGGGACCCCGATGCACCAGCGTCACATCGACGCCCAGGCCCTTGAAGATGCAGGCGAATTCAACGGCGATATAACCCCCGCCAGCGATCACGATCCGCTTGGGCAGGTTCTCGAGCTGGAAGGCCTCGTCGGAGGTCAGCACATGCTCGATCCCCGGCAGGTCCTGCGGGACCCAGGGCCGGCCGCCGGTGGCGATCAGGATCTTGTCGGCGGTGACGGTCTTGTCCTTGCCGACCAGCTCGATGGTGTGGGCGTCGATCAGCCTGGCCTTGGCGTGGGCCAGCTCGGCGCCGGCGTTCTGCAGGTTGGTGACATAGATCCCCGACAGGCGGGCGATTTCCTTGTCCTTTTCGGCCAGGAAGGTCGGCCAGTCGAAACTGGTTTCGCCGACGGTCCAGCCATAGGCCTGGGCCAGCTTGAAATGGCTGGCGAACTCCGAGGCGTAGACCATGAACTTCTTGGGCACGCAGCCGCGGATCACGCACGTGCCGCCCACGCGGTGCTCTTCAGCCACGGCGACGCGGGCGCCGCTGAGGGCGGCCAGGCGCGCGGCGCGCACGCCGCCCGAGCCGGCGCCGATGACGAACAGGTCGTAGTCGTACTGGGTCACGGGGGTGACGCTCCTTACGGTTCGACGGTGACGACGCCTTCGGGCGTCCCCACCAGGGCCATGTCGGCCAGGTCGAGAAACAGGCCATGATCGACCACGCCGGTGACGCTCTTCAGCGCATCGGCCAGCGCCGCGGGATCCTCGATCCGTCCGCAGGCTGCGTCATAGATGAGGTTTCCGCCGTCGGTTCGCACCGGGGCGCCGTCCTTCATGCGAAGACGCGGCGCGACGCCGAGATCGCACTCCGAAAGCGCATCGCAGATTCGCAGGGCCGTCGTCTCGTGAGCGAAGGCCACCACCTCGATCGGCAGCGGGAATTTGCCCAACACCGGCACGCGCTTGGCCGCATCGGCGATGACCACGCAGCGGCGCGAGGCCTCCCAGACCAGCTTCTCGCGCAACAGGGCCGCGCCGCCGCCCTTGATCAGCGACAGGGCGGGACCGATCTCGTCGGCGCCGTCCACCGTCAGGTCGATGGATTTCACCGGGCCGAGTTCGGAGAGCGTCATCCCCAGGCCCTGGGCGAGCTCGGCGGTGGCGACCGAGGTGGCGACACAGGTCACGTCGAGCTTGCGCGCCGCCAGGGCCTTGACAAACCAGGCCGCCGTGGAGCCGGTGCCCAGGCCCACCACCATGCCGGCCTCGACCAGGGCGGCGGCGGCCTCGCCCGCGGCTTTCTTCTGCGCGTCTGCGTCCATTTGAGATCCGTCTCTCGCCGCCGGCAAAACAAGCGGCTCATTTGTCTTCTTCTAGGCGCCTGCGGACGGCAAGGCCACGGGGGAAAGCCCCAAGGTCTCAGGCCTTGGGGCCCCTGGCGCGTTTGCTGGCGCGGAACCGCTGCGCCCAGCCGGGCTTCTCCACCTGCGCCGAGCGCTCCAGAGACAGGGCCTCGGGCGCCACCTCGCGGGTGATCACCGAGCCCGAGCCGATATAGGCGCCGGCCCCGATACGCACCGGCGCCACCAGGGCCGAGTTGGAGCCGATGAAGGCGCCCTCCCCCACATGGGTGTCGAACTTGTCGAAGCCGTCATAGTTACAGAAGATCGTCCCGGCCCCGATATTGGCCCCGGCCCCGACGGTTCCATCCCCCAGATAGGCCAGGTGATTGGCCTTGGCGCCGGCCCCGACCGCGACCTTCTTCACCTCGACGAAGTTGCCGATATGGGCGCTTGGCCCGATCTGCGCGCCGGGACGCAGGCGGGCATAGGGACCGATCAGCGCCCCCTCGGCCACGCTCGCCCCCTCCAGGTGACTGAAGGCCCGGATCACCGCGCCGGCCGCCACGGTCACGCCAGGGCCAAAGACCACAAAAGGCTCCACCGTCGCGCCGGGCGCGATCTGAGTGTCCCAGGAGAAGTGCACCGTGTCCGGGGCCGGCATGGCCACGCCCTCGTTGAGGAAGTGGTGGCGGCGGCGCTGCTGGAAGATGGCCTCGGCCGCCGTCAGCTGGGGTTGGGAGTCGGCGCCCATGACGGCGCTTTCGGGCACGAAGGCGGCGCGCACATTGGCCTCTTCGGCCACGGCGACGGCCACCACCGAGGTCAGGTAGTATTCGCCCTTGGCGTTGTCGTTGCCCACCTTGTCCAGCCAGTTGAACAGGCGGCAGGCGTCGGCGGCCATCATGCCGGAATAGCAGGCCCGCACATGGCGCTCTTCCTCGCTGGCGTCACGGGCCTCGACGATCCGGATGACATGGCCGTCGGCGCCGCGGATCAGCCGGCCATAGAGGGCCGGGTCGGCCGGCTCGAAGCCGAGCAGCGCGATCTGCGCCCCCTGCTCGCGCAGGGCGAACAGCGGCTCCAGGTCCTTGCCCTCCAGCAGCGGGCAGTCGGCGTTGGTCACCAGCACGTCGCCGGCGAAGTCATTCAGGGCCGGGCGGGCGGCCAGCACCGCGTGGCCAGTGCCGAGCGGCGGGTCCTGCACCACCACCGCGGCCTCGCCCAGCCGCGCCACCACCGCCTGGCGCACCGCCGCGCCCTGCGCCCCGACCACGACCAGGATCCGCGCGCAGCCGGCCGCCTGCACCGCACCTATGGCCCGGTCCAGCATGGTGCGGCCGCCCACCTTGTGCAGCACCTTCGGGATCGGCGACTTCATGCGCGTCCCCTGGCCCGCGGCGAGGATGACGGCGGCGCGCGGTTGGGCGCTGGGGGTCATGGCGAGGTCCTTCCCGAGTCGACGGCGTTGCAATCATGGGGCGTTTAGCCGAAACGGCGACAGGTTTCGACGAAAGGAGACGTAAGCAGCCATGGCCGCCCCCCTTGATCTGACGGCCCTGGCCGGCGCGACGCTCGCCTTCGACCTGGACGGCACCCTGGTGGACACCGCGCCCGATCTCGTCGGCACGTTGAACGTCATCCTGCAGGAGGAAGGCCACGCCCCACTGCCGCTCGCCGAGGCCCGGCCCTTCATCGGCAAGGGCGCCCGCTGGCTGCTGCAGCGCGGCTTCACCGAGGCCGGCGCGCCCATCTCCGACGACGCCATGGGCGGCCTCTTCGCGCGGTTCATCGCCCGCTACAACGCCCATATCGCCGATGAGAGCGCCCCCTTCCCCGGCATGGTCGAGACGCTTGAAACCCTGCGCGGCGCGGGCGCGCGCCTGGTGGTCTGCACCAACAAGCGCACCGACCTGTCCACCAACCTGCTGGACGCCCTGGACCTGTCGTCCCTGTTCGAGGCCATTGTCGGGGCCGACGCCGCCCCGGCCCAGAAACCCGACCGCCGCCACCTGGAGACCGCCATCGCCCGGGCCGGCGGCCGCCCCGACCGCGCGATCATGATCGGCGACGCCGCCCCCGACGCCGGCGCCGCCCGGGCCGCCGGGGTGCCGCTGATCCTGGTCAGCTTCGGCTATACCGAGGTCCCCGTGGCCGAGCTGGGGGCCGACATCCTGATCGACCATTACGCCGATCTGCCCGCCGCCTGTTTGCAGCTACTGCCGGCTTGCCCCCAGCCAAACGAGACGCTATAGGGCCGTCCCTTCCGATGGATGCGTAGCTCAGCGGGAGAGCACCTCGTTCACACCGAGGGGGTCACAGGTTCAATCCCTGTCGCATCCACCATTCCTTCCGCCGGTGAGCCGGCGTGAATTCCCTTTCAGCGAACACCTCCGAAACGCGATACGTGCGGCGGCCGTGCATCCCTGCGTTGCTGCTCGTCAACAGGCCGTAGTTTCGCGCGAGCAGCCTCGTCTGGCGCCGATGAAGGTCGTCGCAAGCGTGTGAAGCCGCTGCCGGCCGTTGGCGGCGCGCGTCGTGGACACTTTTGACACCGCATCTCGAAACAGCCCCCCATTGCCCACCTGTCGCTTGACCCGGGCACGGCGCATTCGCATGGTGCGCCCGTTATAGTTGCGTGGGGTGGGGCTGTGGCAGCGGCGCGCCCACGGTTTGTCGGAGTGTTTTCCAGTGCCCGCCAGTACGATGGTGGCTGCGAGCGGCGTAAGCGCCATTGACAGCCTGCTTTACGGGACCAAGTGGTCCAGCACCGGCCTCACCTTCAGCTTTCCCGACGCGGTCACCGATCTGGCGGACTATGCCAGCCCGCTGGACCCGGCCTATTTCTCCGGCTTGGACTCCACCCAGCGTCTGTGGGTGCAACAGGCGCTGAGTCAGTGGGGCAGGGTCACCGGCCTGACCTTCACCGAGGCGGCGAACGACGCGGACGGCGACCTGCGCTTCTACTTCTATAACGACGGCGGCAACCTGACGATGCGGGTGGTGGGCTTTCCGGGGGAGACGCCGGAAAGTGGAGACGTTCAGTTCGGGGCTGCATTCACGTCCGGCGCCTGGACCCCAGGGACCTATACCCACTTCACCATCCTCCATGAGATCGGCCACGCCCTGGGGCTGAAACATCCCCACGGCGCCGACAACGGCTTCCCCGTGGCCGACGGGGCGAGCGATGGCGTGCCCAATTCGGTGATGAGCTATCGCAGCTATCTGGGTGGGCCGATCGAAGCCTATGGCATCGCCTCGGGTTCGTATCCGACGGCGCCGATGGCCTTCGACATCGCCGCCATCCAGCACCTCTACGGCGCCAACTGGATCTATAACTCAGGCGACACGGTCTATAGCTTCACCCCCACTGCAGCCGTCATCTTCGGCGCCTATTGGGATGGCGGCGGCCAGGACACCTATAACTTCGCCAGCTACACGACCCATCTGAAGATCGATCTGCGGCCGGGCGCCTGGAGCGACCTCGGCGGCCAGTACGCGTTGCTGGACAATGTCGCGCCGGTCTATGCGGACGCCAATATCCGCAACCCCGAACTCTACAACAACGATCTGCGCAGCCTGATCGAGAACGCCACCGGCGGCTCGGGAAACGACTCCATGGCGGGCAATCAGGTCGCCAACACCTTGAGCGGCGGAGCCGGGACGGATTCGCTGGATGGCGGCGCAGGGTCCGACACCCTGATCGGCGGTTCGGGCGACGACCAGCTGGCCGGCGGCGAGGGCGATGACCGCCTCGAGGGCGGCAGCGGCGCCGATACGCTCACCGGCGGCGCGGGCGCCGACACCTTCCTGGTCACCGACGGCGATCAGGTGAAGGACTTCCAGGCCGGCGACCGGATCCTGGCCGCCGGCGCGGTTCCCGCGTCGCTCACCTACAGCCTCGCCGGCGCGGCGCTCACCATCGATCCGGACGGTGCGGGGGGCGCAGGCGCCATCACCGTCGACCTCGCCGCCTTCACGCTATCGGGCTACCAGCTGGCCCTGGATGGCGACGGGGCGATCATCCTGCAGCTGGCGCCTGCCCCGCCGCCGCCCGCCACGCCCACGGACGGGCCTGATCTTCTGACGGCGGGTCCTGCGCCTCTGTCGGCGGGACCGGGCGGCGATATCGTCCTGGGCTCGGGTGAGGCGAACTGGATCCACGGCAACCAGGGCGATGACATCCTCTATGGCTATGCCGGCGACGACACCCTGATGGGCGGGCAACAGAACGACCAGCTGTCCGGCGGCGAGGACCGCGACATCCTGTTCGGCGACGCCGGCGATGACCGTCTGGACGGCGACAGCGGCGACGATCAGCTATTTGGCGGCGAGGGTCAGGACAGCGCCCAGGGCGGGGCCGGGAACGACTTGCTGCAGGGAAACGCCGGCGCCGATTCCGTGGCCGGCGGCGAAGGCCAGGACACCCTGCACGGCGGCCAGGGCGACGACTTCGCCCACGGCAACCAGGGCCAGGACATGATGTTCGGCGACCTGGGCCGCGACACCCTGCTCGAGATCGGAAGAGCACACGTCTGAACTCCAGTCACGTCGTAAGCTCGTATGCCGTCTTCCGCTTGAAAAAAAAAATACCGACTTAGCGCACACGCCACCGCTGCCACATACTCACAATCCACCGTACA
>CALEOQ010000442.1 GCA_937910255.1 uncultured Caulobacteraceae bacterium
GGACGAAGGTTGAGGACTGGTGTGTGGAGTGATGATTTGGTAAAGTAGTTGTTGTTTTCAAGCAGAAGACGGCATACGAGGTTACGACGTGACTGGAGTTCAGACGTGTGCTCTTCCGATCTCGCAGGGCCTGGGCGATGGTGCCGTCGTCCAGCCAGTCCAGTTCCCCGCCGACCGGCACGCCGCGGGCCAGCATGGAGATGGTCACGCCGCAGGGCGCCAGGCGCTCGGCCAGATAGTGGGCGGTGGTCTGGCCATCCACCGTGGCGGGCAGGGCCAGGATCACCTCTGTGACCTCCGCGGCCTCAGCCCGGGCGACGAGGGAGCCAACGCGCAGGGCGTCGGGGCCGACGCCGTCCAAGGCCGAAAGCAGGCCGCCCATGACATGGTAGCGGCCCCGGAAGGAGCCGCCGCGCTCCATGGCCCAGAGCGCGCCCACCTCCTCGACCACGCAGATCAGGCCGCCGTCCCGCTCAGGATCAGCGCAGACGGCGCAGGGGTCGCGGGTGTCCAGGGCGCCGCAGGTCGAACAGGTCTTCACCCGTTCCGCCGCGTCGGCCAGGGCCTGGGCGAGCGGCGTCAGCAGCTGTTCGCGGCGCTTGAGCAGGGCCAGCGTCGCCCGCCTCGCCGATCGCGGCCCCATGCCGGGCAGCTTGGCCAGCAGCGCGATCAGCCGCTCGATCTCGGGTCCGGAGGATGCGGCCAAGGGGTGTCGATCAGAACTTGGGCATGCCGGGCAGGCCCATGCCGGCCAGGGGGCCGGCGGCCTCGCGCATCACCTCGGCCTGCATGGCGTCGAGCTTGCGCTTGGCGTCGGCATGGGCGGCCACCATCAGGTCCGACACCACCTCGGCTTCGCCGGGCGCCAGCAGGCTTTCGTCGAGCACCACCCCGGCCAGTTCGCCCGAGCCGCGCAGGGTCAGCCTGACCATGCCGCCGCCGGACGTCCCCTCGACCGTGGTTTCGGCCAGCCGCGCCTGGGCGTCGGCCAGCTTCTGCTGCATGGCCTGGGCCTGCTTCATCAGGGAGCCAAGGTCCTTCATCGGCTAGTCCTCCTCGGTTTCGCTCTCGTCCTCGCCGGTCGGCTGGACGTCGGGTTGCGGCAGGGCGCGGACGCTGAGGATCTCCGCGCCGGGGAAGGCTTCCATGACCGACCGCACAAACGGGTCCTGCTCGATCCGCTCCCGGGCCTCGCGCTCCTCGCGCTTCTGCAGCTCCCAGCGGCTCTCAGCCCCGCCGCCGCCCTGGGCGACGATGAGCCAGGGCGTGCCGGTCCATTCCTTCAGCCGCCCCGCCAGGCGCCGGATCAGGGCGTTGGGGGCGCCGGGCGCCGGCTCGAACTCGATGACGCCGGGACGGAAGGCGATGGGGCGGACGAACCGCTCCACATCCAGCCGCAGGGAGATGTCCCGCTTCTGCTCGATCAGCGCGATAACGTCCTCGAACCGGCGCAGGCTGATCTCGGCGGTGGGCTGCGCCTGGGGCTGGGCCATCTGGCGGGCCATGGCCGTCGCCCCGCCGCCGGAGCCCATGGCCGAACCACCGCCGCCACCCCCGCCGCCAGAGGGCCCAGAGCCGCCGGGCAGGGGCTCGCCGGCCTGCAGCTTCTTCAGGGCCTCTTCCGGGCCTGGCAGGTCGGCGGCGTAGGCCAGGCGGATCAGGGCCATGTCCACGGCCGCAGCCGGGTCGGGGGCGCGGCGCACCTCCTCATGGGCCCGCAGCAGGATCTGCCAGACTCGCGACAGCGTGCCCGCCGACAGGGCCGCGCCGATGGCGGTCAGGCGAGCGGCCTGGTCCTTGGGCATGACCAGAGCCTGCGGCCCGACGGCCTTGGCCACCGAGGCCGAATGGCAGTGCTCCAGCAGGTCGCCCATCACCTGGGCCGGGTCAGCGCCATAGCCATAGAGGCTGCGGAAGGTCTCGATAGCCGGGCCGCCCTCGCCCTTCATGGCCTGTTCGAACAGGCTGATGGTCTGGGCGCGGTCGGCCAGGCCCAGCATGTCGCGGATGGAGACGGCGCTCACCGTCTGGCCCGACTCGGCCTGGACGATGGCCTGGTCGAGCATCGACTGGGCGTCGCGCACCGAACCCTCGGCGGCCCGGGCGATCAGGGTCAGCCCCTCGGCCTCCACCCGCGCGCCTTCGGCCGCGCAGATCATCTCCAGATTCTTGACGATGACCTCCGGCTCCACCCGGCGCAGGTCGAAGCGCTGGGTTCGCGACAGGATGGTCACCAGATCGGAAGAGCACACGTCTGAACCACAGTCACGTCGTAATCTCGTATGCCGTCCTCTGCTTGAACACAAAAACACACACCACAACTATCACCTCCTCC
>CALEOQ010000443.1 GCA_937910255.1 uncultured Caulobacteraceae bacterium
GGGGCCCGGAGGGCGCCCGTGATGGGGGGTGGCGAGGGGGGCGGGCGCCGCCGGCGCAGGAGAGGGGGCGGCGGCGTGGCCGGGGGTGAGGCCGGACGCGCCCTGCAGATAGGCGATCAGATCGATGCGCTTCTTCGGATCGTCCAGGCCGACAAAGGTCATGCGATTGCCGGGCAGATAGGTGCGCGGATTGGCCAACCAGGCGTCAAGGCGTTCGGCGTCCCACACGAAGTCGGCGTTCTGAAGGGCGTCGGAGTACCGATAACCCTCGACCGCGCCCGCCGGCCGGCCAAAGACCCCGTGCAGGTTGGGACCCGTCATGTTCGGGCCGCCTTCGACGACCGTGTGGCAGGACCGGCAGAGGCCAAACTGCCGACGACCGTTCTCCAGATCGGCGGTGTTGTAGGGGGCGGGCAGGGCCGCCAGCAGGGCCTGCTGTTCGGCCTCTGAGGGCGGCCGCGTGGCAGGCGGGCGTGGCCCCGCCGCATCGTCGCCCTGCTGGCCGCAGCTGGCCAGGCCCGTGGCGACCATCGCCCCGACGAGCCAATTTGATCGTGTGCGCATTTCGGCGAACCCCCTGGAAATCTGCGCGCAAGCTAGCGAAGCCTGCCGGTCATGCAATGGGCGGCGAGGCTTCTGTGCCCAATCCCCTTGGGCAGGCCAAGCGGTACGACCAAGAGCCCATAGGACGGCCTTGCGCCTGTTGCTGCGCCTCGGCTTTCCGCGCTACTCCCGACCCCTGCATTTCGTACAGGAAGGGAAGCTGCGATGACCACCGAGGAACTGATGGCCCAGGACTTCGGGACCCTGGCGGACCTGATCGCGTCGCAGGCCCGCGAGCGGCCGGCCCACGCCGCCCTGGTGGATGGCGAACGCAGCCTCGACTATGCCGGGCTGAACGGCCTGATGGACCAGATCGCCGTGGCCCTGCAGCGGGATGGCGTCGGCCCCCATGAGGCCGCCGCCATCTGCGCCACCACCTCCCTGGAATATGCGGCGGTGTTCATGGGCGCCCTTCGAGCCGGGGCGGCGGCCGCCCCGCTGGCGCCGTCGTCCACCGCCGACAGCCTGGTGATGATGCTGAACGACTGCGGGGCCAAGGTCTTCTTCCTGGACCAAGGCGTCGCCGCCCTGCTGGAGCCGGTGGCCGACCAGATCACGGCCAAGCGCGTGGCCCTGGACGGCTCCTCGGCCGGCGTGGCCTTCCAGGACTGGCTGGCCGCGGAGGGCGCGAAGCCCCAGGCTGTGCAGGTCGGGCCGGACGACCCGTTCAACATCATCTATTCCTCAGGCACCACCGGCACGCCCAAGGGCATCGTCCAGCCGCACGCCATGCGCTGGGGCCAGGTGCGGCGGGGGATCTATTCCACCGAGGCGGTGACCATGGTCTCCACGCCGCTCTATTCGAACACCACCCTGGTCAGCTTCCTGCCGACGCTCGGCAACGGCGGCACCGCCGTGCTGATGCCCAAGTTCGACGCCCAGAAGTTCCTGGAGATGGCGGCGCGCCACAAGGCCACCCACGCCATGCTGGTGCCGGTCCAGTACCGCCGCATCATGGAGCGGCCGGACTTCGACACCTATGATCTCTCGAGCTTCGCCCTGAAGTTCTCCACCTCGGCGCCCTTCTCACCGGAGGTGAAGGCCGACGTGCTGAAGCGCTGGCCCGGCGGCCTGATCGAGTTCTACGGCATGACCGAGGGCGGCGGCTCCTGCATGCTGGTGGCCCACGAACACCCAGACAAGCTGCACACGGTCGGCCAGCCGATGAACGGCCACGACATTCGGCTGATCGATGAGGACGGCCAGGAGGTTCCGCAGGGCCATGTGGGCGAAGTGGTCGGTCGCTCCGGCGCGATGATGGTCGGCTACCACAACCAGCCGGGCAAGACCCGCGACGCCGAGTGGTACAGCCCAGAGGGCCTGCGCTTCATCCGCACTGGCGATGTGGGCCGCTTCGACGAGGACGGCTTCCTGACGCTCATGGACCGCAAGAAGGACATGATCATCTCGGGCGGCTTCAACATCTATCCCAGCGACATGGAGCTGGAATTGGCCAAGCACGAGGACGTGCTGGAGTCGGCCGTGGTCGGGGTGCCGTCCGACCGCTGGGGCGAGACGCCGGTGGCCTATGTCACCCTGCGCCCGGGCAAGACCGCCACGCCGGACGACATCAAGACCTGGCTCAACGCCCGGGTGGGCAAGACCCAGCGGCTGGCCGACGTGGTGCTGATCGACAACCTGCCCCGCAGCCACATCGGCAAGGTCCTCAAGAAGGACCTCCGCGACAGCTACAAGGGCCCTGCGCTCACCGCGTGAGCGCAGGCTTCACGGCCTAGTCCCGCGGCTTGCGGGGTTTGCCGGGCCCCTTGGGGCCTTTGGGGGCTGTGGGGTCCCAGGGCTTCTTCGGTCCCTTGGGACCGGCGAAGCCGGCGCCCGGGGGACCCGAGCGGGGGCCGCGGGGCGGACCCCTGTCGGGGCGGGCCTCGCCTCGCATATCCGGGCGCGAGTCCGGGCGGGGGCCGAAGTCGCGGCGGGGCGGCCGACCTTCACCACCTTCGCGCCGCCCGCGGGGCGGATCCCCCCGGCGTGGCGGCGCCGCCGCGGCGGGCGCGCGGGCCGCCTGCGGGCGTGCGCGCGGGGAGGCCCC
>CALEOQ010000444.1 GCA_937910255.1 uncultured Caulobacteraceae bacterium
AACTATCTACTTACTTTAGAATTAATGAAGCAGGAACAGGACAATTCGAAAGAACATTACTCATTGCAGATGAAGGTTCTCAAGTGAGTTATTTAGAGGGGTGCACGGCTCCTATGCGAGATGAAAATCTGGCTCGACCAGATCCACGCCAGCGCCGCCCCGGCCCTGGGCCTTGATCAGGTGCGCCTGGTCAGCCCCGGCGAAGCGCCGGTCGCCAATGTCTCGGCTCCCCTGAGGGGCGCGACCCCGCGCGACGGCCTGAACGGACTGTTCTCCGCCGCCAGCCGCGCCCTGGCCCGCCTAGGCGTCCAGATCCGTCTGCACAGCCTGGTGTCGCCGCGCGACGCCGCCCTGACGCGAACCGCCGACGACATTGTCGTGTGGGCCGCCGATCCCCTGCCGCTGTTTGACCTGACCATCCAGCCCCGCCCACGCCTGATCGGCGAGCGGGTGGCGAGCTATGTCTACCGCGCCCGCATCGAAGCGCCCCTGCCCCTGACGATCCGCAACTACACCGCCGAGGGCAAGATCAGCGCCCTGCGCGTCTATGAGAGCCGGGGCGAGACCCTGGTCAGCATCGAATGTGTCGACGAGGTGGGCGACGCCGAGCTGAGGGCCGAGGCCCTTCGCCTGCTGGGGCCGTTCGCGCGGCGCCCGATGATCCTGGAGGCCTGCCTCCTGACCAATATGCGCACCCGCTTCACCTGCCCCTCCACCGACGCCGTGAACCGGCTGGCCCGCCTGCAGGGGGAGTTCGACCGCCTGCATAAGGGCCGCTTCCTGGTCGCCGGCTGGGAGTCGGCCGATGCGTCGGCCCGGATCTCGGCCCTGGCCGATCGCCTCGGCGCGGCGATGGGCGCCGGCGCTGCGGTCAGCGCGGTGGCCTGATGTCCGGGCCGCGGGTCGCTCTGCGCGACGTCACAGACGGCGATCGCGACCGGCTGCGGGACTGGCGAAACCAGCCTGACGTCGCCCAGTGGATGTACACCGACGCGGTGATCGGGCCGGAAGACCACGCCCGCTGGTTCGCCGCCGCCCTGGCCGACCCGTCCCGCCGCTATTGGATCATCGAACTGGACGGCGAGCCCGTCGGGCTGGCCAACCTCGCCGACATCTCGCCGGCCAATCGCCGGTGCGCCTGGGCCTATTACCTCGCCTCGCCGTCGGTGCGGGGCAAGGGCGTCGGCGCCTATGTGGAATACTGGATGATCGAGCACGTGTTCGCCCGGCTCGGCTTCGCCAAGCTCTGGTGCGAGGTGCTGGTGGAGAACGAGGCGGTGTGGAAGCTGCACGAATCCTTCGGCTTCCGCCGCGAAGCCCTGCTGCGCCAGCATGTTTGGAAGAACGGCGAACCCCGCGACGTGGTCGGCCTGGGTCTCTTGTCCCAGGACTGGGCGGCTGTGCGTGAGGCCAGCCGCGCGCGCCTGCAGGCCAAGGGCTACGCCCTGGACTAGGCGCCTTCGAGCATGTCCCAGGACATCGGCTCGCCGCGCTTCAGGTCCCGCGCCGCGATGCGTCCGATGACAGCGTCCCGATGCTCCGGCGCCAGGCCAAGCCCTGGCCGGATCGACCGCACATCCGAGGCCGTGATCGCCGCGCCGGCCTTCACATCGGCGGCCACATAGATCGACCGGCGGAACTGGGCGTTGGCCCGTTCGGAGCCCAACATATCGTACTGCGCATGACCCAGCGACCCCCAGGCTGAGCGGGCGTCGCCGACCAGGGCCTGGAATTCCACCGGCTCCAGGGAGAAGGCCGCGTCGGGGCCGCCGTCAGACCTCGCCAGGGTGAAGTGCTTCTCGATCACGCAGGCGCCCAGCGCCACCGCCGCCACGGCCGCGGCCGTGCCGGGCGTATGGTCCGACAGGCCGATGGGGCAGTCGAACCGGGCGGCCATGTCCGGAATGGTCCGCAGATTGGCGTCGGCGAAGCTGGCCGGATAGCTGGAGACGCAATGCAGCAGGATGACGCCGCCGGCGCCGGCCGAGAGGGCCGTGTCCCGGGCGGCCTCGATCTCGGCCAGATTGGCCATGCCCGTAGAGATGATCAGGGGTTTGCCGTGGCGGGCCGCATAGGCGATCAGCGGCAGGTCGATCGCCTCGAACGAGGCGATCTTGTAGGCCGGCGCATCCAGGCCTGCGAGCAGGTCGACCGCGGTCTCGTCGAACGGACTGGAAAACAGGATCACGCCCCGGGCGCGGGCCCGTTCGAACAGGGCCGGATGCCATTCGTAGGGGGTCTGAGCCTCCTGATAGAGCTCATACAAGCTTCGGCCGTCCCAGAGACCGCCATGGATGCGGAATTCCGGCCGGTCCACATCCATGGTGATGGTGTCGGCGGTGTAGGTCTGGATCTTGATGGCGTCGCAGCCGGTGGCGGCGGCCGCGTCGATCATGGCCAGGGCCCGGTCCAGGTCGCCATTGTGATTGCCCGACAGCTCGCAGATCACGAACGGCCGATAGCCAGGGCCGATCGGGCGACCGGCGATTTCGATAGGGGGCAGGTCGGACACGAAGCGCTCTTCCCGTGGTGACGCCTCAGTCTAGCGCGCGCCTCGAAACAGCGCGTTAACTCTGGGCGGGGCCGCCCTTGCGCGCCCGCGCCACACCGACCGCTGCGCCCAGCCCGACGCCGAAGGCCGCGCCGAGGGCGAGACTGCCAAAGGCCGCGCCTGTCGCTGCGCCCAGGGCCACACCCACGCCCAGCCATTTGCCGGTGGTCCGCAGATCTGCGCGGCTGGGCGCGCCCGGCGGCGGATTGTCGGACTGCGGGGCTGGTGTCTGCGGCGGCAGGGGCGGGGTTGTGAGGCTGTCGGTCATGGCGGCCAAACGCACCGGGTCGCCTCTTGTTGCGCGCGCGCCCTCGCACTGCGCGGAATCTTCTCTAAATAGAGGCCATGTCCGAGCCCCGCACCACACGCTGCCTCATCCTTGGGTCTGGCCCCGCCGGCTACACCGCCGCCATCTATGCCGCCCGCGCCCTGCTCAACCCCGTCATGATCGCTGGCATCCAGCCGGGCGGTCAGCTGACCATCACCACCGAGGTGGAGAACTATCCGGGGTTCGCCGAGGCCATCCAGGGGCCGTGGCTGATGGAGCAGATGCAGGCCCAGGCCGCCCATGTGGGGACGGAGATCATCAACGACATCGTGGTCGAGGCCGACCTCTCCAAGCGCCCGTTCCGCCTGGTGTGCGATTCCGGCGAGGTCTGGCTGGCCGAGACCCTGATCATCGCCACCGGCGCCCAGGCCCGCTGGCTGGGCCTGGAGACCGAGGAGAAGTTCAAGGGTTTCGGCGTCTCGGCCTGCGCCACCTGCGACGGCTTCTTCTATCGCGGCAAGGAGGTCGTGGTGGTCGGCGGCGGCAACACCGCGGTCGAAGAGGCCCTGTTCCTCACCAACTTCGCCTCCAAGGTCACCCTGGTCCACCGGCGCGACGAGCTGCGGGCCGAGAAGATTCTGCAGGAGCGGCTGTTTGCCCATCCCAAGGTCGAGATGATCTGGGACAGCGCCATCGACGAGGTGCTGGGCGAGGCCGATCCCCTGGGCGTCACCGGCGTGCGGCTGAAGAACGTCAAGACCGGCGAGACCCGGTTGATCGACTGCGCCGGCGTCTTCGTGGCCATCGGCCATGCGCCGGCCTCGGAGCTCTTCAAGGGCCAGCTGTCCATGGACTCGGCCGGCTATCTCGACGTGAAGGCCGGGACGGCCACCACCGAGATCGAGGGCGTCTATGCCGCCGGCGATGTCACCGACGACGTCTATCGCCAGGCGGTGACGGCGGCCGGCATGGGCTGTATGGCCGCCCTGGAGGCGGTGCGATTCCTGGCCGAGGAAGACCACCGCAAGGCGCATAACCCGATCAGCCACGCCGAAGCCGAGAAGATCGGCGTCTGGTAGGCGTTCCCCCCGACGACTAGACGAGGGCCTATGACCAATCTGATCGTGCGCGGGGGCCGCCCCCTGCGGGGCGAGATCACGCCCTCCGCCAACAAGAACGCAGATCGGAAGAGCACACGTCTGAACTCCAGTCACGTCGTAATCTCGTATGCCGTCTTCTGCTTGAAAAAAAAAAAAAATAAGACACCACACCGCACACTCGCAAGCCTCTCATTCGACACCAACACATGTCAACTGCATAATAGCCACGCACTGCACTCATAATCACATCAGATATACC